>NZ_FOSJ01000001.1 GCF_900114235.1 Marinilactibacillus piezotolerans
TTTGTTTTGGTCTTGGATAAGTCATCCAACCCCATTATAAAGGACTTTTTTATGTGTTGAAACAGTTAAATTATTTAATGCAACACTAGTGATATGATATAAAGATACTTTTAGCGAAGTATCTTTTTTATTTGTATTGTACAGAGTCTGCATTAGATTAGCTCAACGAATGGATTGTATATTTATTTTTAACTTTTTTTCAAGTATAATATAGTTATATAATTGATTGAAAGGAGTGTAAAAGTTTGACTGAACAACTTTTTGAGCATGTAAAGAATAATTTTGGAATCACATTTCATGATAATGAGTTATTGATTGAAGCCTTTACTCATTCATCCTATGCGAATGATCACCGAGACTTAACATTAAAAAATTTAGAACGTTTAGAATTTTTAGGCGACGCTGTGTTAGAATTAACAGTTTCTGAATATCTGTACAAAAAATTTCCCGAATTACCAGAAGGTCAATTAACTCGTATGCGTGCTTCTATCGTCAGAGCAGAAAGTCTGGCAAAATTAGCAAAGGAATGTGAATTAGCTCAGTTTCTTTGTCTGGGAAAAGGTGAAGAGCTAATGAACGGACGCAAGAGACCATCACTATTGTGTGATGTTTTTGAAGCCTTCGTTGGTGCCATATTTTTAGATCAGGGAATGGAAACTGTAATGGATTTTCTAAGACGAGTTTTATTTCCTAAAATTGATTCCGGTGCTTTCTCTCATGGGATGGATCATAAAACAGCTTTACAGGAGTTATTGCAGAAAAACGGTGTCGTAACAATAGCGTATCAGGTCATAAAAGAAATTGGACCTGATCATGATCGGCAATTCGTTGTAGAAGTGTTTGTAGAAGGAGATTCATTAGGTACTGGTAAAGGTCGTTCTAAAAAGGGAGCAGAACAAGAAGCTGCTAGAGTTGCCTTACAGACATTAGAAAAAAATAGTTAAATGAAACGAAAAAGAGTATTTTTCTTTTATCGCTTTATACGTTAGCAAGGAGAGAAAACGTCTGTGCAATTAAAGAGGCTAGAACTAAAAGGGTTTAAGTCGTTTGCCGACAAAACGACACTGGAATTTAACGATGGTGTTACAGCTGTGGTTGGACCAAACGGTAGTGGAAAAAGTAATATAATCGAAGCCATTCGCTGGGTAATGGGAGAACAATCTGCCAAGAATCTTCGCGGGGGGCGGATGCATGATATTATATTTTCTGGTACTGACTCAAGAAAATCAGTAAACATTGCAGAAGTCACCTTGATTTTAGATAATCAAGATGGCTTTCTTCCTGTCGACTTTGAAGAAGTAAGTGTAACTCGCCGAATCAATCGAAATGGTGAGAGTGATTATTTTATGAATAAACAGACTTGTCGTTTAAAAGATATTGTAGATTTATTCATGGATTCTGGATTAGGAAAGGAATCTTTCTCTATTATCTCTCAAGGTCAAGTCGAGGCAATCTTTAATAGTAAAGCAGAGGACCGTCGTTCCATTTTTGAAGAAGCTGCAGGTGTTTTTAAATACAAGATGCGAAAACAGAGTGCAGAAAGAAAACTGGAAGATACACAAGATAACCTTGACCGGGTACAGGATATTCTTTATGAATTAGATGCACAAGTAGAACCATTGAGGATTCAAAGTGATTTAGCAAAATCATATATTGAACAAAAAGAAGAATTAACCGGAATTGATATTGGATATACAGTAATGAAGATCCAACAGTTACAACAAACGGTAGAGAACAATCAGGAAAAGCTCTCTGTAGTTACTGGAGACCTTACTGAACTGACGCAGTCAATTGATGATGATAATCGAGATTTTCAAAAATATAAACTTGATCATCTCAAACTGGAACAACAGCGAGAAGAGTTGCAAAATAAGTTATTACAGATTGTCCAATCAATCGAACGTACGGAATCAGCCTTAACACTTTATGCAGAAAAAGAGAAACATAAAGAAGCATTTGTAACTGAAAAAAAAGCAGCAATTAAAAGATTAGACGAACAGAAGTCAGCCATCACAACACAGCTTGATAGCGTGACTGTCAAATCAAAGAGGCTATCTGAAAAAGAAACAGCTTTAAAAAACGAGATTAACGAAAAGCAGGCACAAAAGGAACGTTTAGAAGGCAATAGAGAAGAAGCTATAGAAAATCTACGTGCCGCTTATATTGATCTAATGCAAGAACAAACCACTTTAAAAAATGAACAAACTTATCTGGAGCGTCAACTACAACAACAAGCTGTTTCTAAAGAAAAAGTTTCAAGAAATTCAGTAAAAACAACTCAAGAACTGAATGAACTTGAAAAAGAAGTTGCTGCTAAATCAGAACTTCATTCTCAGCTTGAAAAAGAAGTAAATACTTTATTGAATTCTTTTCAGTCGACAAAAGAGCAATTGAATGCATTGACTAGTTCGATTGAAAATAAAGAATTGCGTCTAAATCAATCTCAAAGTAAATTGCAGCAAGCCATTGCAAAGAGAACAAGCTTGCTTGAAATGCAGGAGAATTATGCAGGCTATTTTGCTGGTGTAAAAGCGGTGATGAAACAAAAATCACAATTAACTGGGATTGTGGGTACTGTTGCTGATCTAATCGAAGTACCCAAATCATACGTTGAAGCAATCGATACAGTATTATCCTCAACCAGTCAATTCATCGTGGTAGAAGATGAATTGGCTGGTCGTGAGGCGATTCAATATCTAAAAGCGACACGAGCCGGCAGAGCGACTTTCCTGCCACTCACTACGATCCAGTCCCGCCTGATAAGACCAGAAATCAAAAACTCTGCCAAACAAATTCCAGGTTTTATCGGAATAGCAAGTGAGTTAATTCATTATAATGACCGAGTATCAAACATATTGGAAAATTTATTAGGAAATACCATCGTAGCAGAATCATTAGAAGCTGCGAATACAATAGCTCGAACAGTCAATTATCGTTACCGAGTCGTTAGTCTTCAAGGAGACATGATGAATGCCGGAGGGTCAATGACTGGCGGAGGCGGAAAACGGTCTTCTAATTCTCATCTTTTTTCTCAAAAAAAGGAATTAAAAGATTTAAATATTTTTATAGATGAAGCAGAAAAAACAGTCCAGCTACGCAAAAAAGAACTCTCCAATGACAAAGATACTCTGGCAACAGTAAACAATAAACTGGAAGAGATTCGATCAAACGGAGAAGAGAAACGAGTAGAAGAAAAACAACTTCAGAATGAACTCAATTCTGTCGAAGAAAAACGTACTCGTCTCAGCAGAGAGCAGCAAGCGTTATCCTATGAATCTAGCCAAGTAGAAAAAGAATTCTTTAACAGCCAAAAACGATTAGAAGAAATTAGTACTGAAAGAGAACTGATTGAAGATAAAATGGAGAAGCAGAAAAAGGAAATGAACGAATTATCTGCTGAAAAAGAAGATATAGAAGCTCAAAAGCTTCTAATCCAGAATGAGCTGGAAACACTGATAACAAATTTACAGTCTGTCAATGAACAGCAAGCAGCTGTAAAAGCAGAAGTCGCTCATTTTAAAAATCAGAAAAATCAAATTGATGAAAATATTGATTTATTGCACGCTGACCTTAAGGCTTATGAAGCTGGGGAAAATTTCGGATCCAAGGAAGAACTACAACAACAATTACTAAATTACAAGCAAAACAACAAACAGCTTCGAGAAAGAGAAGCTTCTATGAAATCTGAAATACAAAATACTGAAGCTATACAGACCCAAATCGAAGATCGCTTAGTTGCTAAACAAGCCGATAAACAAAGACTTAGTGATTTGAAATCCAAAATTGAAATTGAATCTTCCCGTGCAGATGTTTCATTAGATCATCTATTAACTTATTTATCAGAAGAGTATGGAATGAGTTTTGAAGAAGCCAGACTGGATCCAATTGAATTATCAGAAGAAGAAGCTCAGAAAAAAGTTAAATTATTAAAAAAAGGAATTGAAGAATTAGGCCCCGTAAATATTGGGGCGATTCAGGAATATGAAAAAGTATTTGATCGATTCACCTTTTTAAGTGAGCAACAACGGGACTTGCTTGAAGCCAAAGCAAAACTTTACGATACGATGGATCAGATGGATTCGGAAGTTGCTAAACGCTTCAAAGAAACTTTTGATCTGATAAAAGAACAGTTCACTCTCGTTTTTCCCCGTATGTTTGGGGGAGGAAAAGCTGAATTACGATTAACTGATCCAGAAAACCTTTTAACTTCTGGAGTTGAAATTGTTGCTCAACCTCCTGGAAAAAATTTACAGTCTTTAAGTCTCTTATCCGGTGGCGAAAGAGCATTGACGGCTATTTCTTTACTATTTGCCATTATAGAAGTGCGTCCTATTCCATTTTGTATATTAGATGAAGCAGAAGCAGCATTGGATGAAGCTAACGTTTCAAGATTTGGAAAGTATTTGCAGAACTTTTCAATGAATACCCAATTCATTGTTATCACTCACAGAAAAGGAACCATGGAAGAAGCTGATAGCTTATATGGAGTTACAATGCGGGAAAAAGGTGTTTCAAAATTAGTATCTGTAAGGTTGAAGGATGTTGAACAAATAGAAGGTGTCTCTTGACCCATAGAGATCATTCACTATTTCAAAATGCTCATTTATTTTTCTAATTAGGTAAAAATTTTTTCAATATAACAAATCAATTATTTTATTTAGGAGCGTGCAGAGTGGGAATTAAATTAATAGCATTAGATTTAGATGGAACCTTGTTGAATAAAGAAAAAGAAGTTTCAGAAGAAAATAGACAAGCAATCCAGCGGGCAAAAGATGCTGGTGTTAAGGTTGTTTTGTGTACTGGAAGACCCTTAAAAGCGATTCTTCATATTCTTGAAGCTTGTAACTTACTCGAAGATGGTGATTTGGGAATCACTTATAACGGTGGCCTGATTCAGTGGACGCGAACAGGAGAAAGCTTAAGTCAAATAACTATGAGTAAAGAAGAAGTTTTAGAAATCTATGAACTAAGTAAAACACTAGACGTTCCTTGTAATTTCATTGATTTGAATACTGTTTATGAACCAGGTTATCCAAATGGTAAAAATTCATTATATCCAACTATAATGAATTTGCTTCCTTTTAAGCCTATTAATACTGCTTCCCTTCCAGATTCTACCGCTATGAATAAGCTGATATTCTGCTGGCATGAGTTCGAATTGGATGAAGCAATCAGAAAAATACCTGCTGAGTATTATGATAGATATACAATAATGAAGTCACGTCCAAATTTGCTTGAAATCCTGCCTAAAGCTGTAGATAAAGGAAAAGGATTAGCATTGCTGGCAAAGGAATTGGCACTAGATGTGAGTGAAATCATGGCAATTGGGGATCAGGAAAATGATCTGGCAATGATCCAGTATGCGGGTATTGGAGTTGCTATGGAAAATGCTACTGATGAAGTGAAAAAACATGCAGATCTTATTACAAAGTCGAATGTCGACCATGGTGTTGCTTATGCTATTGATCAATATGTGTTAAACTGATTTAAATAGCATTTGACTGTTATTCTAAATAATCTACTACATTTAAATAGAAAGTTGGGAAAACATGGGATTATTCGATAAAATCAAATCCGCCTTTACGAATACAGATAAAGAAATTAAATTGCCAGAAGAAACTGAACAAAAACAACTTGAACAAGTAAAAAAAGAACAAGAAAAAGCGAATTCATATGAAAAAGGTTTGCAGAAGTCCCGTCGCTCATTCACACGTCGCTTAAATGAACTTTTTGCTAATTTCCGTTATGAAGATGAGGAATTCTTTGAAGAATTGGAAGATTTGCTGATCGAATCAGATGTTGGTTTCGAAGCAACGATGTATATTTCTGAAACATTAAGACAGGAATCTAAAGTGCAGAATGTTAAAAGTATGGCAGATGCAGAACGAGTTATCGTTCAAACAATGGTCGATTTATATGGGGAAACTAATCCGGATCATCATATATTTAATGATAACCCAAACGGTTTAACAGTCATTTTGTTCGTGGGCGTTAATGGTGTGGGGAAAACAACTACAATAGCTAAAATGGCTCATCAATATATTGACCAAGGAAAAAAAGTAGTTATGGCAGCCGGTGATACATTTAGAGCAGGTGCTATTGAACAATTACATGTTTGGGGAGACCGGGTAGGCGCACAAGTCGTGTCAACTAAACAAGGTGGAGACCCCGCTGCAGTTGTTTATGACGGAATCGTTCAAGCAAGAGAACATCAGGCTGATGTTTTACTTATTGACACCGCTGGTCGTCTTCAAAATAAAAAGAATTTAATGAATGAACTAGAGAAAATGAAACGCGTCATCAGCAGAGAAATTCCTGATGCTCCTCATGAAACTTTGTTGGTGCTGGATGCAACAACTGGTCAGAATGCATTAAATCAAGCAAAAATCTTTAAAGAGACAACAGACGTTACAGGAATCGTATTGACTAAAATGGATGGTACTGCCAAAGGTGGAATCGTGCTTGCAATTGGTAAAGAATTGAACATCCCTGTGAAATTCGTTGGACTTGGTGAGACTATGAATGATCTTCATCCTTTTGATACAGAAAAATTTGCTTATGGATTATTCAAAGAACTAATCCAGCAGACAGCCTAGAGGAGCATATAAATGGAACTAGAGAAAACACTTCAAATGAATACTCTTTTCAGTTTCTATGGACCACTTCTAACGAATAAACAACAAGAATATATGAGATTATATTATGGAGATGATTATTCACTAGGTGAAATCGCCGAGGCTTTTGGTATCAGCAGGCAAGCTGTCTATGATAATATAAGACGATCAGAAACAATTTTAAATGATTATGAAGAAAAACTGCATTTAGTTGAAGACTTTGATCGAAAACAAGATGCACTAAATGAGATTCGTTCATACGCAGAAAAAAATTATGCCAATGATAAGACATTATTGCATTTACTTCATAAAGTAAGCTATGAACCTAAACGAGAGGGGAAATAACCTGAATGGCCTTTGAAGGATTAACTGGACGTTTGCAAGATGCATTTTCTGGTCTTCGCAAAAAAGGAAAGATTACAGAAGCTGATGTTAAAGATGCAATGCGTGAAGTACGTTTGGCTTTACTTGAAGCCGATGTCAACTATAAAGTTGTTAGAGAATTTGTTAAAACTGTAAGAGAAAAAGCAATTGGGGAAGAAGTCCTTGAAAGTATTAATGGAGGACAACAAGTCGTTAAGATTGTTAATGATGAGTTGACTCATTTAATGGGAGGAACACAAGAAAAGATCATCTTCGCTGATCGTGGACCAACTGTTTATATGATGACTGGTCTACAAGGTGCTGGTAAAACAACAACTGCTGGTAAACTAGCGAATTATTTACGTAAACATGAAAACAAAAAACCTATGATGGTTGCTGCAGATATTTATCGTCCAGCTGCGATTGATCAATTACAGACCGTTGGAAACGACTTGAATATTCCTGTATTTAGTATGGGGGATCAAGTGAGTCCAGTAGAGATTGCAGAAAAAGGAATACAAGAAGCGAAAGATACGAACCGAGACGTTGTTATTATTGATACCGCTGGTCGTCTGCATATCGATGAGACCCTCATGGATGAATTGGAAAATGTAAAAACAGCGGTAAATCCACATGAAATTTTCTTGGTCGTAGATGCCATGACTGGTCAAGATGCCGTTAATGTAGCAAATACATTTAATGATCGTTTGGACATTACTAGTGTTATTTTAACAAAACTAGATGGTGACACTCGTGGTGGGGCAGCTCTTTCCATCCGTTCGGTAACACAAAAACCAATCAAATTCACTGGTACCGGAGAACGCCTTGATGCTTTAGAACCATTCCATCCAGACCGTATGGCAAATCGAATTCTTGGAATGGGCGATATTCTTACATTAGTAGAGCGTGCCCAACAGGAAGTAGATGAGAAAAAAGCAGAAGAAATGGCTGTAAAAATGCGTGAAAATACGTATGATTTCAACGATTTCATTGAACAGATGGACCAAATGCAGAACATGGGACCCATGGAAGACTTATTAAAAATGATTCCAGGTGTCAACCAGATACCTGGAATGGATCAATTCGAAATGGATCCTAAAGAAATGGCTCATATGAAAGCAATTGTTATGTCCATGACTCCTGAAGAAAGAACTAATCCGGACCTATTATCTCAAAAACGCAGACGCAGAATTGCAAAAGGTTCTGCTAGAAATATTGCAGAAGTAAACCGGATGATCAAGCAGTTCAAACAATCAAAAGAAATGATGAGTAAAATGTCCAATGGCAACATGAGTGGTATGGAGAGCTTATTCGGCGGTGGAGTAAAAGGAAAACTAGGGAAAATGGCATTTAATAAAGCCTCCAAAAACTTTAATAAAAAGAAAAAGAAAAAGATTAGACGTAAAAAATAATACTATCGAAATAATACCCTGACAAATTATTGAATAAGTTTGTCAGGGTATTATTTTTTTAATTTCTGTTCTAGAGCCAGGCCTGCTTATCTTCTACATATTCTATAATTTTTGATAATTCTACCTCTTCGGCTATTTCCTCATTATTCAATAAAACAGCTAATCTTTCTGAATCAAATCCTAATTCCTGGCTCATTTCTTCTAATGTTAAACTTCTTGCTGTCTGTATTTCCTCTATTCTTGCCATATAGACGATTGTTTCAATTTCTCTGTCTGTCATTTCATCTTCAATAGAATATTCGGATTTAAGAATTTCTTTGATAGAAAAAATATCTAAAAATTTACCTATCCCTTTAGCAAATAGTTGAATTTGTCTCATAATATAGTCCTGATCTTCTAAGCTCATTTTAGGAACTCCTTTTATTTTTACTATAGCATAAATCAACTTAAAATAATTTTTTGTTCTGTAAAGAAAAAACACTTTACAACATAGTTCCCTCATGTTATGATAAGCTTCGTGAGATTGAGAGAAGGCATTAGTTGAAGTATTCAAGTAGTGCTGGACACTAACAGGAGGTGCAAGTTAAACATGGCAGTAAAAATTCGTATGAAACGTATGGGTTCTAAAAGAAAACCTTTTTACCGTTTAGTTGTTGCGGATTCTCGTGCTCCACGTGATGGTCGTATTATTGAAGCGGTTGGAACATATAACCCAGTATCAACACCGGCTGAAGTTAAAGTGGACGAAGAACTCGTTTTAAAATGGCTAAGAGAAGGCGCTAAACCGTCTGATACAGTTAAAAATCTTCTTTCTAAAGAAGGAATTATTAAAAAATTCCACGACGAAAAAAGAAGAAAATAATGAACTTAAAGATCTTACTTGATTGCTTTCAGTCAAGTAAGTGATCCTACATAAAAGGATGGTATTATGACTGATAAAGAAATGAGAGAATTGATTCTTACAATTGTCAATCCGTTAGTCAGTCATCCCGATGAAGTCAAACTTGACTTGCAAGACACCGATGAATTCCATGAATATCTATTATCGGTTCATCCTGATGATGTCGGTCGTGTGATTGGAAAGAAAGGACGAATTGCTAAAGCCATTCGTGCTATTGTCTATAGTATCCAATTTGACGGACCAAAACGTGTACGTTTAACAATTGTAGATTAATAGAGTAGTCTAGATTTTACTGATTCAAGTAAAATAAAAACTATAGTTCAATCCATGTTAGATAATTTGATGGTTAATAGGGAATGGGGATGCCTCTGAGGAGAACATCTCCATTTTCTTATATTATAGAATAATAAAAGGCAATGACCATTAGCAGTAAAACATTTTGCAAGCGTGTCTTTAGAAGCAGCGTATAGGAAGAGTAGTTTTTTCGATATTGTAAATAGACTATCTCATGGGAAGCTAGGCAGATTCGGCAATACGCTAGATGGAGTACTATCTTATAGAATAAATATATTTTTAGGAGAAGGATAATGGAATATTTTGATGTAGGAAAAGTCGTCAATACACATGGTCTAAAAGGAGAAGTTCGAGTCATTTCAATTACAAACACACCGGAAGAGCGTTATTTTCCTGGAGCCGCGCTGATCTGGTTTGGTAAGGATAATGAACAGATTAAGTTAACTGTCCGTACACATAGAATCCATAAAAATTTTGACTTAGTTGCTTTTGATGGATATCCAACAATTAATGATGTAGAAAAATTCGTGGGTGGATTACTAAAAGTCAGTGAAGATGATCTACTTGAACTAAATGATGATGAATTCTATCTACATGAGATTATTGGTTGCACAGTTATAGACGAAGAAGGTACTGAATTGGGGAAAGTGAAAGAAGTTCTTTCACCTGGTGCCAATGATGTCTGGGTTGTTCAACGTGAAGGAAAACGTGACTTACTGCTTCCTTATATTGATCCTGTTATTTTGGATGTAGATATAAGGAACAAGGTGATTACTGCTCATATAATGGAAGGGTTAGACGAATGAAAATCGATATAATAACTTTATTTCCAGAAATGTTCGATAGTCCATTAAGTCATTCTATGATGAAACGAGCAATAGAAAAAGACTTATTAGAAGTTAATATGGTAAACTTTCGGCGTTTTGGCAGTGGCAAGCATCAGCATGTTGATGACACGCCATATGGTGGCGGAGCTGGCATGCTGCTCAAACCTGAGCCTATCTTTCAATCTATTGAAGAAATCAATCAGCGTTCTCCTATGACTAACAAACGCATTATTCTAATGGATCCAGCAGGTAAACCTTTTGATCAGTCTATGGCTGAAGAATTTTCACAAGAAGAACATTTGGTATTTATATGTGGGCATTACGAGGGTTATGATGAGCGAATCAGAAGCCTAGTGACTGATGAAGTATCACTAGGAGATTATGTGCTAACGGGTGGCGAACTGGCTTCTATGGTCATGATGGACGCTGCTGTACGTCTAATTCCAGGAGTACTCGGTAACGAAGTATCTGCTGAAACAGACTCTCACTCTAGCGGTTTACTAGAACATCCTCATTATACACGACCAGCTGAGTATAAAGGGATGGCTGTACCGGAAGTATTAATGAATGGAAACCATAAATTAATTGAAGAATGGCGTCATATGGAATCTTTAAAGCGTACATTTGAAAGAAGACCGGATATGCTTGAGAAGCGAAAATTAACAGATCAGGAAAAAGCTTGGATAAAGCAATGGCAGGAAAAAGATTAAATTTTAAAAAATCAAGTGAATTCCCTTTACAGTAAATGCTTAATATGATAAAGTTAATAGTCGAGTGGGCAACCACTTGTATTTGACAATATTCCGCTGGGACAAGCGCCTAAGAGTATTGTGCGAAAGGAGTAGTTAAAATGAATCCATTAATTCAAGACATCACCAAAGAACAACTACGTAGTGATCTTCCTGACTTTCGTCCTGGAGATACAGTTCGTGTTCACGCACGTATCGTTGAAGGAACTCGTGAGCGTATCCAGATCTTTGAAGGCGTAGTGATCAAACGTCGTGGACAAGGTATCAGCGAAATGTATACTGTTCGTAAAGTATCTAACGGAGTAGGCGTTGAGCGTACTTTCCCACTTCATTCACCACGTGTTGCAAATATCGAAGTTACACGTCAAGGTCGTGTACGTCGTGCTAAATTGTATTACCTACGTAACTTACGTGGTAAAGCTGCACGTATCCAAGAACGTTCTCGTCGTTAATTACAATGAGTATATTAAAAGAACTGTCGTCTCTGTGGAGATGACAGTTCTTTTTTATAGAATAAATGATATATTTAAGTAAATAAATCAACCAGAAGAAGGTAATCTAATGAATGAATTTATCTATTCTAAATATGCTGAAATCTCCGTAGATAAATCAGGAACTGGAGAAGAGGCTGTGCTCTTTATTCATGCGGGAATCGCAGATAGAAGAATGTGGTTGAATGAAACAAAATCATTAGCACATCAGTATTTTATTATTAATATTGATTTACCAGGATTTGGTAAAAGTAAAATTTTAGGTAACGAAATAGATTACACTAGTATTATGCAGTCTGTTATAGAGTTTTATCAGCTACAGAAAGTCACTATTGTTGCGGCGTCATTTGGAGCTAAAATTGCTATAGATTTTTATTTGATTTTTTCTGAATACGTTACAAGAATGGTTTTGATTTCGCCTGCTGTAAGCGGCTGGGAAGATTCAGCTGAAATAACTGAATATGAATATATGGAAGAAAACTTAAATGGTCTGCCTGAGCTTGTAGAATTAAATTACAACTTTTGAATCAATAGAGGTCGCGATGCTGAAAGTATAGGTGCTGGAATAAAAGCTCTGATGTATACGATGCTTTTTGACATTCTGTTTCGATCCAATCAGGATGTAAAAGAAGTTGAGTTGATTAGCAATAGTTTGAAGTGTATTGAGAACATTCGTCGACCTGTGTTAATTATCAATGGTGAAAAAGATGTTTCGGATTTTATAATGATAGGAAAAATATTGCTTTCAAAAATTCCAAATGCAAAATTAAAAGTAATTCCCGAAGCAGCCCATTTGCCAAATCTTGAAAATCCAGCTTTATTTACTCGATACCTTTTAGATTTTTTGAACCAATAAAAATGATTCTTTCGTCCTATTATAATTTTAGCTACTGCATCCAATGATTTACATAAAAATAAGAAGGGCTATCAAAATAGCTTCCTTCTTATTATCAATTTTTTCTAATTTACAAAGTGAGTGTTTTTAGTTTTCCAGTCTTCTAGTTTGATTGCTACCCAGAAGCCATAGATACCTAGTGTAATGATCATAAGTAATAACCATTTGATCCAGTTGCCGAACAGTCCAATTCCGGTTCCGTAAAAGTGCATTCTATGACCATCTACTACTGTATGGTTAATTTTCCACCCGAATATCCAGCATAGTACCCATGGATAAGCAATTCCAATGGTGAAAAATGTAACGATCGAGCCTAATATCTGAATCAATATGTAAGTAAGTAATCCTCCATCAAAATAAGATTGCCGTCCCCATTTTTCTTCAGTACCATACCCTGGTCTTCTTGCATAATCCATTTTCTTCCTCCTTATTAGTTTAAAAGTAGTATACCATGTCAGTTTTCATGAAACGAGGATTTTCTAAATATTTCTCCGAGGTGTTTTCTATTATTAAATTTGACCAAATTGTTCTCAAGCCTGTATTTACAATACAATCTACGTTATAATAATAAAAGTGAGAATTTAATGATAACTACAATCAAACTAACTGGAGGACTTATAAATGAGTATAATTACTGAGAACTTTAAAAAAATGGCTGAAGAAAATAAAATTCAATTTAAAACTAAAGAACTACCAGCTCCAATTCGTAATAAAGAAGGAAACACTGTTGAACAGAAACAACTCTTGTTTCAATCCGCTTTACGCGTAACTAAAACTAAACCCGTTGGTTGTGCAGTCATCATTCATGACGCAGAACTAGAACGAGTAAACTATCAAATCACTTATAGCAAAATTGGTTATGTTACGGATCGCAACAAACTACCTGATATTTTGACTGAGCTAAATGATTTAAACGCAATGAGATCAGGATATTATCGTTTTTTAGTTTCTGGAGATGGTGAACTATTTATGCGTTTCTTAGGTATTACTGGTGAAGATGTAGCTCCTGTCATGGATATATTTATTTTTGGTGGACGAATCTTGCGTGCTCTGCTACCAGAACTAGACAAAATCGACGGAATAGACTTAACGCCTAGAAAAGGATAAGGATCTAAATGAACAAACCACTTTTTGAAACACAAATAATCAATAAAGATGGAGTAAATGGCGTAGCTTATGTTAATACCTCTAAAGGATTACGGGTTGTTACTTCTAGTCCTTTAAATAATGATCCGGGCACCAATCCTGAAGAATTATTCGGATTAGCCATGACGACGTGCCTGAATGCAACGATCCAATCTCTTTTAAAAGCCCGAGGATTTGCAAACGAGAGTAAGGTTGAAAGTACGATTCAGCTAAAGCGTGAATCTAGTGGTGTAGGATTTTTCTTTGACGTTAAGCTATTTGCTTCTATCAAAGATTTTGATTTTAAAGAGGCAGAACAAATAATTGCTTCTGCAGAAAAGCGGTGTCCCGTTTCTAAATTGACTCAAGGAGCAGAAACTCTTGAAATTCATACTGTTCCTTATTCTTAACCTTCAACATTAAAAGTTTTTTCTTAAACCAAATAAGGTTGATAATTGATAATCAACCTTATTTGGTTTATAATTTATCTATAAATAATGAAGGGAGACATTGTATGGAATCAAAATTAAGTATAGCAGTCATTGCAGACATAATTGCATCAAAAAAGATTGAAAATCGAGCGCCCTTACAGGAAATATTAAATGAAATATTAAAAACTGTAAACACAAATTTCAATGATCAAATCGAATCATATCTAACAATAACACTTGGAGATGAATTCCAAGGAATTATTAAGGACTTCAAGACAACGTTTTTAATCATAGACTTAATTGATACCCAGTTAAAAACATTAACGAAATCAATTCTTAAAGAAGAAGTTACTTTGCGGTGGGGAATAGGGGTAGGGGAGTTAGTTACTCCTATTAAAGATAAAACAATCAGTATAGGTTCTGACGGCCCAGTATATTGGAATGCTAGAAATGCAATCGAAAAGGTACATTCACACAATGATCATGGAAATACTACGGAGAAACTGGTTTCTGAAACTCTTGAAGATGATTTTTTTAATAGCATTATACGAATACAAAATGTTATTAAAAATCAATGGACGACCACACAACAAGATACGGTAAGCATTTTATTGAAAGAATTTGGTTATGAAGAAGTCAATAATCAGAAACTAAAAATTCTTCTTAATCAAAAATTAAATAAAGATTACAGCGAGCAGACAATTAGTAAAAGAGTCATTTCGACCCACATCAAACAGTATGTTCAATCTAGAATACAATTAGCTGAAAGATTAGAAGATTGGAGGAAGCTCAAGTGATTGTTGAAAGTTTGATTGTACATGTACTGGGAGACTTTTATCTTCAAAAACAACCTAAAGATCTATACCATAATCGGACTAGGTTAGAAGTAGAAAATCAAATCAGAAATTATGGTTGGAGCAGTGTAGTTGTTTTTTTGATTTCAATATGGATGAACCCGAATCGAGATTTCATCCAACCCATTTTCCTTCTTCTGGCAATTCCTGTATTGAATTTTTTACATAAAAAGTTAATTGTTCTCTTAATAATAAAAGGAATTAACGCTATATCTAAATCTCAAGCCAATATAGCTGAATTTTTTACAAAAAACGGCAAATTGATGATTTTTATAATAAGCCAAATCATTCACACTGTTTCGATTCTATTAATCATTAATATGAGTATAAATCTAGAAGAAATACTGAAAATTACTTTAACAGGAGTACTAACAATTTTAACCCTAATATATTTATACAAATCTAGAAAAGAATATAATTTGAAACAGGCAGGACTATTTATAGCAGGTTCGCTTATCATTACAGCTTCTATCCTTTATATACTATATAACTTTACTATTTCATTAAGGTATGAAATTTTTTACCAACAAATCATTAGTTATACTCTCGTCATTTTAATCCTTATGCGGCCAGCCAATTTATTGATTAGAAAGCTAAGTTCTAATTATGATCCTAAAAGCGACTTGGATTACTTAGGTCGATTTACTAATAAATCTTCTCCAAAACCAGCAGCTGGATTTCGGGGAGCAGGGGCGATGATAGGAAATTTAGAACGTATTATGATTTTACTATCTTTTGTTTCTGGTAATTTAATTCCTATCGTAGCAATTCTATCGATAAAAGCTTTTGCGAGATACAAACTGATTGTAGAAGATGCTTCTTTTTCCGAGTATTTTGTCATTGGTACAATGCTTAGTGTGGTCATTACGTTTGTTTTATATTTAATGCTTCACGCACTTCTAGGGCTTAACTAAATATCAGTATATTAAAAATACTATGTAAAAAGACCAGTCAAAAATTATAATACCTCTAAAAGTTAGACGTGTTGGAGGTATTATAAAAAAATTACTGGTCTTTTACTATTAATAATAGATGGAAAAATAATTACTTAACTTATTCAGGCTTGATTTCAACATCCACATATCCATAAGGATTATAAAGAAGTTTAGGATTTTCTTTTGTTAATTTAACCAAATCTTCCCGATCCATTACACGAAATAACTCAATAGCTAGTTCATAACTTTCCTGACTTTCTTTTTCTTTATCCAATCCCTGCAGACACAAGCCTTGACGAACCAATGCAGCACCAAAAGATAGGGCATTACTATCATTCTTCGATTTAGTAATAAGTTGATCAATATACTTTAATGCAAGATCATACTCTTCATGCGCTATCAGTATACAAGAAAGGTGAGATAAGTAGGATAGTCTCAGCTCCTCAGCTTCTTTAAAACAGTAATATTTTTCAAGATCCTTTAAAGCTCTATCTGTCAGGGAGACAACTGTTTCTACCTCAAACAAATAGAGAATACCATTTAATAAATGAAGTTCTGAGAGATAGAATTTATCTAATTTTTTCAATCTCTCCCATGTACTTTCTGCATATTTACGAGCAGCTACAAGATTATGGTCTTTCATCAAACTATAATAAGCTTGAGCAATATTCAGCACATCTTTTGTCAAGTGATCATAGCGACTTTCAAGCAAATCATTAGCAGCATCTATCAATTTTTTTACATATGTTATCTCAGGAAATTGCTCCATTTTCTTATATAAATAAAAAACATTGTCTTTATCATTTAAACTATAATCATTTAATATAAATGAATACTCATCGTGGTGCATATCCATATAATCAAGAATAGCCAAATATTTCACTACGTTTGGATTGATTTCATCTCTCTCAAGTTTTGTATAATTAGACCTTGACATCGTACTGTCAGAAATTTCCTGCTGGGAATAGCCTTTGTTTTCTCTAATAGTTTTTAAGACCTTTCCTAAATGATAATATGCCTCGTTCATTGTAAAACCTCCTAATTCGATTGGGTAAAATAATAACAATTTTCAATAAATTGATAAATTATTGTTAATATATTTTATATAAGGTTGATATTCGATGATTAGTCGGTTAAAAGTATAACAGGATGAACTTAATGTGAGGTGGGATCATATGAGAGAAACTAAGCCAACAAACAACTATCCAAGCAATAAGTATAAGTATGTTATAGAGTGTAAAAGTATGCAGATAACTTTAACAGTGGACAACAACGATATTATCCATAATGCAGATGGAGATATCGACTGCCCTTTGGAAACAGTATTAAGAAAAAACCATTTCACTTTATACGAACTAAAAAAGTGGGGACTAGTAAGTATCCATTTTGTGGAAATAGCAAATGAAGAAGAAACTATTAGAAATCAAATTGAATGTGAAACTGTATTACAATCGATAAAATTTTAACATGAATCTATAGAAATAGATATTAGAATTCCAAATATTTTCTTTTAAAAAACCATCATCGACTTAGAGAACAGTCCTTGATGGTTTTATTTATTACGTCTATATTATCGTAATATAATTTAAGTAAGAGAAACATATTATTTTGAAGTATTTATATCTAAGGTCTGTTAGGGATAAGAGTATCTATACTAATTGAACTGGGATTAGAGTAAATATGAAGAGAAGAGAAGGGGAGCGTAGGTAGGGCACTCAAAAATTTGATTTTTTAAGATTGACAGTGTTATCTTTTATGATATACTTGAATTGAAAAAGAGCCTTGCGCTAACAAGACTCCTTACGTAAGCCGTTTAATTCAACGGTGACAAAATATATGAACGATCTAACCGTCCTTGAACTCGCCAAAGTTAGGACGGTTTTTTGTGCATTCATTTATCTTTTCTATTGATGCTAACAATGAGAGAGATTAAAGCAACTATAAACATGCCAAATCCCATCATCAGTTGCAAAGCATCACTCACACTCAAAACAGGCTTCTACTTTCTGAAAAATGGACTATGGGGGACATAGAACCACCTCCTAATTAAAGCCACCGTCGTAACTTCTTACAAAACCATTATAGCAAACGTGTGTTCGAAATCAAGCGAAAATCATCTTGATTAACTAATTATCTTTTGTTGTGATTAATATAAAAGCAATTGTTCTTTCCTATGTATATATGTATGTAGACAGATTCAAAAGATTAGCCACTGCTTAAACAGGGTAGTTCTTTCATTAGATTTCAAATTTCTGGTATGATTCTGGTATAGTGTGTGGGCAGTAAAACAAAAAATTATGGAGGAGAAGGTTGAAAATATGAATTTAGATAAATCATTCTGGTCAGAAGTGTTGAATTTAGGCATTCGCAATATCTGGCTCTATTCAAAAGTACAAGTTAAAATCATTGGTCTGATATATATTTTATTGACGCTGGGACTTTGGTTCATCGGCTATGGCGCCTGGTCTTTATTAATTGCTTTAGGCATCAGTATATTAGACATCGTTCCAGTTATCGGTGCCGGCATAGCATTTGTTCCTTGGATAATGTGGGAATGGATAGCAGGAACGGCCAGTCAAGGTTGGTGGCTGCTCTTACTTTATGTTGGGGTAGAGGCCTTCAAACAACTCATCGAGCCGTACTTCTTAGGAAAAGATATGGAATTGCCATTTTGGTTACCCTTTGTCATCACGATTGGCTGCGGCTTGATTTTTAATATTTTCGGAATAGTTGCAGCCGCATTGATTATTCCATTTTTAAGTGCTTATCGACAAGTCCGTAAGACTTATGATAAATAAAGGGATGATCGTATTTTTACATTAAGCAGAAAGATCCGCTTAGATGATAAAACAAACATGGCTATTGTATTTTTTACGCTCGTAGCATCTGCTCTAGGCTGGTTGTTTGCAGAAGATTTTTTTCAGGTCTTAGTACAGGCGGAGGCGTATTTTTGACATGGGCAGTAACTCGAGAAATCGATCCGGCACATCAGTCTTCAGCAATCATAGCTGCTTTTTTTCTTTGTTCCACCTGCTTTTTTATACGGAGTCCATCCATCTACTAATGCTGGCATGGATACTGACACTTTTGAGAGCGGTCAATGGTATTACAGGAAAAAAGCTGACACTAGTCGATATTTTAGGAGTTTTCGCATTAACGGTTTTTCTGTCCTTTTTAAATGAAAACAGTTTATATTTAATTGTATTAGGTTTAGCACTTACGAGTTTATTCGTATTGCAGATAAAAAAAGCGGCGGTTCTAATATGTGGAGTGATCACGTTCCTTCATCTTTCCCCAGAAAGGTGTGTGTTTTTTTGTCTAATTATATCATTTTTTAGCATATCTTAAATTTTTATTTACTCTTTGATGTGTACAAGTTTTACTGTATAATGTAGTTACATAACTACAAACAAGGAGTGGCTTAAAATGGCACATGTGAATATTAAACAAGGACAACAAGTAAGAGGGGGTTCATCAAAACTCCGTCTTGGAAGAAATGTAGGAAAAGCAGTAGCGAAAGTAGAAGAAAGAAAGTTACGGAAAGTCGGTAACAGCGTAGGTGTAACGATTCCTGTTGGCATCTTAAATGATATGGGCTTAAAAGAAGGCGATACGATTTCTTTTGAAACGAATAATGATGGTATTGTTTTAAAAAGAAAAGATCCGATAGTGACTGATGAATTTATGAGCCTTATTCAAAAAGTTGCTGACGAGAATGATGCTGCTCTAAAAGCTTTGGTTGAACGTTAATGAATTTTTTAACGGAGAATAACTTAATTACAATCAATGCATACCTTATCCAACGTTATTCGCCTGGAGAAGACGTTGGTGTGAAAGTGCCTGAAGCATTGGATATGACTGTAAACTCAGTTCACACATCTCTTTTTGGTGAAGAAATGTATCCAACATTATTTGATAAATCGGCGGTTTTATTCATTAATTTGATTAAGAAGCATTGCTTTTATAATGCCAATAAGCGCACAGCTTATCATGCTTTAGCTACTTTCTTACAAATGAATAATTACGAAATATTACTAGAAACAGATGACGCAGTAGAATTTTGTGTAATGGTGGCTACTTGGGATGATGAGTTTGATATATTAAAGAAAAAGGTTCGTAATACAATAAAAGATAATTCTAAAGCCTTAGACGTTTAGAAGAAAGCATGACAGACTCGTTGTGTTTTTTTCTTTTACCTTAAAAATCAATTGATAGTCTTTTATTTTTAAATTAGTTTACATAATATATATTATACAAAGTAGATTGTATGAAATAAACTCTCTTCCCAACCAGTATAATTTTAAATTCAAATGAATTTCAATTGAGATTAAACCTAATTATTTATTAGTTAGTATCTTGCCGACCGTAAATCGATTCCTCTAGTTCTTTTCTCATTAACGAGATTTTTTGAATCTAAATATCTTGCACCTGTTTTTTCATAAAACCTTTTTGCAGAATTTTCAGCTAATTTTTTCTAATAATTATCTACTGATTTTTT
Organism: Marinilactibacillus piezotolerans; assembly: GCF_900114235.1. Lineage (GTDB taxonomy): Bacteria > Bacillota > Bacilli > Lactobacillales > Carnobacteriaceae_A > Marinilactibacillus > Marinilactibacillus piezotolerans. The sequence goes on from NZ_FOSJ01000001.1 coordinate 20,390, forward strand.
TACTCGGATGACTTTTACTAGACATATCATATGTAACTCACAAACATATTCTGTATAGATTTCCTTCAACCTATTTTCTCAACCTGAAATGAATCCTATGATTTGATATTGATCGTTAACTACTATAAAACTAATTGGGACTCTGTTCCGTAAAATATTCTTTGAAATTTTTCATATAAATCGTACCGCATACTATTTAGGGAATTTCAGAAATTATATTTTTTATATGTGTTCTCCAACTATCTAATTTTACCTTAGCAACTTCTGAAACAGCTCCTATAATTAATAATCGCTAAATGATTGATGCGTCCTTAGCATTGCGCTTACGAAAAAAACAATAGTAAATAACCATCTACTAACTTTGACAAGTAGTAAGTAGATGGTTATTTACTATTTAAAAAAAGTAACCGTCTTTTTAACGGCTCTAATGCTAAGAGAACTATTACAGCAGGACAGTTACTTTTACAATATAATTTCCGAGTTATAGGAGGAGTCTCTTCTCCCTCAACTCCCATAGTCAACATCTTCTATACAATATATTTCCACTGACAGTCTTTATAGTAATATGATTCTTACGTTATAAGAATAGGTATTATTGAACACGCAGTGGAATTCTTTTTTCTGGTGCCGGAAAAGCTTCATCAAGTAAGGCTAATTCTTCTTCTGATAACTGAATATCAAAAACATCTACGTTTTGACTGACATGATCTGCTGAGCCAGCTTTAGGGATAGCAATCGTATTATCTTGTTGCATAACAAAGGCTAATAATAATTGGATAATTGAAATTCTATGAGTATCCGCAATTTGTTTAACAGTGGGACTATGATAGACTTTATCTTTTAATTCTGGCTCTTGACCAATAATCGGACAATAAGCCATAATTGGGATATTATTCTCTCTAAGATAATCCCTCAATACAACTTCAATACCTCTTGAAGCCATATGATACAATACTTGGTTCGTTTGACAGTTTTCACCATTTCTTAAAGATAAAAGGTTCTGCATATCTTCAAGGTCAAAGTTAGAAACACCCCAGTTTCTGATTTTTCCTTGTCTCTTCAGATCTTCGAAACAGTCTACCGTTTCCTGAAGTGGCACACTACCTGGCCAATGTAAAAGGTACATATCCAAATACTCTACCCCTAGCCTCTTTAGAGTTCCATCACAAGCATCAAAGATATTCTGTTCTCCGGCGTTATGAGGATATACTTTAGAAATTAAAAATAAATTCTCTCTATTATATGGTTTAATTGCTTCACCAACTAGCTGTTCAGATTTTCCCTCTCCATACATCTCTGCTGTGTCAATTAAAGTAAGTCCTTTTTCAATTCCAGTTCGTATCGCATCCACTTCCTGGTTATGTTGACTTTGATCTTCGCCTAGTCTCCAAGTTCCCTGTCCAAGATTCAATACGCTTTGTCCACTCGGAAAATGTATTGCCTGCTTCATACTCATCTCTCCTTCTTATCATTAATAATTCTATTGTATCAATAAACATATACAAATCGAAAAATTTGCTTTTACACTTTAAAATGAATAAATATTGGATTCTATGTTAATAGAATTCAGTTTGAAATGTATATTTCACTTTTTTAGCGAATAATTGTTTACTTTCATTTATATTTTTGATATGGTTATAAGCAAATAACAAACTACAACTTAATGACTGGATGAGGCGCAAAGATCATTAGTACTTAATCATACGTAGAACCTGTAAGTTCGTGATAAGGAAAGGGAAATTTGCCGAAATGGTTTATCTATTGCAGAGGATAAACTGTTGGGCTGTATATGAATAATAGACAGACTGCCGTTTTATAAGTAGATGACCTAATAACTGAATAGGTAATCTACTTTACGGAGTGCTTCCGCTTGTATATATAGATTCTTCAGGACAAGTCGGTAACCTCGGCTTGTCCTCTTTTTTTAATTTTGAGGCAAAACATTACAGGCAATCTCATTACATTTAGAAAGGATAAATATGAAAAGAAGTGTATTGAAATTCGGCGGATCTAGTGTTGCAGACTTATCAAAAATCAAAGATATTGCAAATTATTTGAAAGAACGAACTGAAAATGATGAACAATTAGTCGTCGTAGTATCTGCTATGGGAAAGACAACAGATGAATTATTGGAAAACGTAAAACATATTACTTCTACTCCAAACGATCAAGATTTAGCCATGCTGCTGACTACTGGTGAACAGCAGACTATTTCTTACCTATCCTTGATCTTGAATGATATAGGTATAAAATCCAAGCCTTTAACTGGATATCAAGCAGGAATCGAAACCATTGGTCACCATCTGAAAAGTAAAATTTCTTCTATTAAGACAGATTTATTTAATCAGCTATTCTTAACAAATAAAGTAATTATTGTTGCAGGGTTTCAGGGATTCAATAAAGAAGGAGAATTAACGACTCTTGGCAGAGGCGGATCCGATACAACTGCTGTAGCACTTGCAGCGGCCTTAGGTTCTACTTGTGAAATCTATACAGATGTAACGGGCGTATACAGTACAGACCCGAGAATCTTTCCTGCCGCAAAGCGCTGGGACATGATCTCATATGAAGAAATGATGGAAATGTCCGCTTTAGGAGCTGGTGTACTAGAAACTCGGAGCGTTGAATTAGCTAACAATAACGGAATTCATCTATACCTTGGAAAAACATTATCAACTGAGAAAGGAACATGGATCGTGCCTAATGACCAAATGCTTGAAAGAAAAGCTGTTACTGGTGTAGCTTTAGATAAAGATATGTCTCATGTTACTCTGACAGACTCGTCAAACGGAGAAGCTCTTCTTAACGATATCTTTAAAAAACTTGAACAAGAAGAAATCAATATTGATATGATTTCTCAGATCAGAAATATCACTGGAATGCAGCTTTCTTTTACTGCAAAAGATTCTGACGAGAGACAATTGATCACTATATTTAACCTTCTCAAAGAAACATATCCTGACCTTACGGTAAGTATTGTCGAGGATTACGCAAAAATATCTGTTATTGGCGCTGGAATGAGAGATATGTCCGGCGTTGCCTCCCGTATATTTAGAACATTGATTGAATCAGAAATTCCTTATTATCAAGTTACAACCTCCGAAATAAGTGTTTCTTGTGTGATTGATGAAATAAATGGAGAAAAAGCTACTAGACTTCTATGTCAAAAGTTTGATTTATAAAAGTATTTTAAATTTTAATTCAGAAAGGAACTATTTATGTATTCTATCGCAGTTGTTGGAGCAACCGGGCTAGTAGGCAGTACAATGCTGGAGTTGCTGGAAAAAAGAAACATCCCCATAAAAAAACTGACACTTTTCTCATCAGCCAGATCAGCTGGAAAAGAAATTGTTTTTAAAGGGCAAACTTACATTGTAGAAGAATTAACAGAATCTAAAACCCAGGGTCCTTATGACTATGTGCTAATGTCAGCTGGTGGAGAAACTAGTTTACGATTCTCTCCTCTATTTGAACAACATGGATCAGTTGTTATCGATAACTCCAGCGCTTGGAGAATGGACCCTGAAATTTCACTGGTAGTACCGGAAGTGAATCCCCCTTCCCTCTCACGAAAAATTATAGCTAATCCAAACTGCTCCACTATCCAATCGGTTGGTCCCTTAAATATTTTAGCAGACGCTTTTGGCTTAAAGCGAGTAGCCTATACAACCTATCAATCAGTTTCGGGATCGGGCTGGAAAGGTATAGAAGATCTTAAGCGCGGTGAGCGTGGTGAGGAACCTGTCAATTATCCTCATCCAATCTATAATAATGTTCTACCACATATAGATGTCTTTCAAGAAGACGGATATACTAAAGAGGAAGTCAAAATGATCGAAGAAACTAGAAAAATCCTTCAGCTTCCTTCTCTACCCGTCACAGCAACTTGTGTGCGAGTACCCGTTACCAGTGCTCATTCAGTAGCCATAAACGTTACCTTAGAAAAAGAAACAACTTCAGAAGAAATCAAAGCGTTATTCAATAAGAATCCTAATGTTATACTTGAAGATGATCCAAAACAAAATATTTACCCTATGCCAGTTAATGCAGGTGGAAAAGAAGGTATTTTTGTAGGGCGGATCAGAAAAGATGATAGCTTTCCTAATACTTTCCATGTCTGGACAGTCAGTGACAATATTTTAAAAGGCGCTGCCTTGAATGCCGTTCAAATCCTTGAACAATTGATCAACGGAAAGGAGCAATACTAAATGAATCATCTATTTACCGGTATCGGAGCTGCAGTGACTACTCCCTTTTCCGAAGGAGAAGTTGACTACACAAGCTTCCGTGAACACTTAGAATTTCTGAAGGAAAATCATATTCAAAGTTTTATTGTCAATGGAACAACTGGAGAAGGCTCTACGCTGACTTCAGAAGAGAAAACTGAACTGCTCAAAGTATCACTTGAGGTTTCTGATGGACAAATTCCTGTAATAGCAGGAACTGGCTCAAACAATACTAAAACGAGTATTCAGGCTTCTAAAGAAGCTGAAGAACTTGGTGTAGATGGTTTACTAGTCATTACGCCTTATTATAATAAAACCAGTCAGCGAGGCTTACTCGCGCATTTCACTGCCATTGCAGATGCAGTCAATATTCCTGTGATTTTATATGATGTACCTGCGCGTACTGGTATGACGATTGATCCAGAAACATTGCGCGTGTTATCAGAACATCCAAATATAGTTGGGTTAAAAGATGCCACTGGTGATTTGACTAACTTAAGTCGTCTTCAGTCTGTTGTCAATGATTCGTTTGCTTTTTATGGCGGTAATGACGATCTTGCTCTTCCCTTTTTCTCTCAAGGTGGTCATGGATTAATTTCCGTAGCTGCAAATGTATTACCTAAAGAATACCAGGAGATGTTTGAATCTGTAAAAAAAGACCTGGATAGAGCAAATTTGCTTTATAAAGATCTTTTTCCTTTACTGGAAGCATTAAGTATCGATGTCAATCCTATTCCAGTTAAAGTATTAACTAGCTTTTTAGGATTCGGGGATTACGAAGTGAGACTTCCCTTAGTTACTCTAGAAGAAGTTAATCAAATTTCAATAATTGAAACTTACCGTCATTTAATAGAAAGAAGGAATTAGATGGACATTTTATTAGTCGGATTTGGAGCAATGAATAAACGTGTGGCAGCTATCGCTGAAGAAAATGGTCATAAGATTTCTGGAGTAATTACTCCAGAAAAAACAATTGATGCACCTTATCCAATATTTTCAAATTTTGACAACGCCTTACCTGCAGTAGATGTTGTAATCGATTTTTCACATCCTACACTAACGACTCAGCTTTTAAACTCTACTATCTCTGCACCGTTAGTGATTGCGACAACTGGAGACAAAGATACATTGGTTAATCTTATGCAGAAAAAAGCAAAAACGCAACCTGTTTTCTTTAGCGCCAATATGAGTTATGGAGTGCATATTTTAACGGAAATCATTAAATATGCTACCCCTCTTTTACAAGATTTTGATATTGAAATGATTGAAAAACATCATAATCAAAAAGTGGATGCTCCAAGTGGAACCTTAGTAAAATTATATGATGCAATTGTCCAAAATTCCAGGCAAGATGCTCAGCCAGTTTATGATCGTCATGAAAAATCTGAGAAACGAGATAGTAGAGAAATTGGAATATCATCTATTCGCGGAGGAACCATTGTAGGTGAACATGAAGTGCTATATACCGGACATGATGAAGTCATCTCTATCAAGCATACTGCCCAATCAAAAGATATTTTTGCAAGTGGTGCACTGACCGTTGCGGCTCAATTGCTCAATAAACCAAACGGATACTATACTTACAACAACTTAGGAGAATGAAAACATGAGAGAATTTTCAGCAGAAGAAATCATTCAATATATTAGCGATTCAACTAAAACAACACCTGTTAAAATCTATGTTAATACGGATTTAAAGAAAACTGATTTCCCTGATACTTTTAAAGTATTTGGGAGCAATAATAGTTATACCCTATTTACTGATTTAAATGACTGGAAAAAATTCTTTGTCGATCATAAAGAATCATTGATAGATCATGTATTGGAACAAGACCGCAGAAATTCTGCAATTCCTTTATTAGATGCTACTGAAATCAATGCCAGAATTGAGCCCGGTTCTTTTATTAGAGAACATGCAGTGATTGGAGACAATGCTGTCATAATGATGGGGGCTGTCATCAATATCGGAGCAATCGTTGGAGAAGGAACTATGGTTGACATGGGAGCTGTCTTGGGTGGTCGAGCAACTACCGGAAAAAATGTTCATGTTGGGGCTGGAGCTGTTTTATCAGGTGTAATTGAACCTGCTAGTGCAAAACCTGTCATTATTGAAGATGATGTTCTTATTGGCGCCAATGCAGTTGTTCTTGAAGGAGTAACAGTTCACAAAGGCGCAGTGGTTGCTGCAGGTGCTATTGTAACAGAAGATGTTCCAGCAAATACTGTAGTAGCTGGAGTTCCCGCTCGAGTAATCAAAAATACTAGTGAAGTAGCAGCTGGAAAAGTAGATATTATTTCTGCCCTTCGTAATTTAAATTAATCCATTCAGCTAAAGTGAATTTCATTTTTAATTTCACTTTAGCTTTATTCTTATAAACATCTACTCAATTTATTATACAAATCAAGGAGTCGAAAAACTATGAAAGACTATGTAAAAACTGTATCAGCCCACCGTCAAGCATTACATCTGATTCCTGAATTATCTTTTCATGAATATAAAACAACAGCTTATATAAGAAATACTTTAAAACAATTAAATATCGATTATTTAACACCTCTTGAAACAGCAACTATTGTATATCTAAAAGGAAATTCTGGTAAAACAATCGGTTTCCGCGCGGATATTGATGCCCTCCCAATTGAAGAGGAAACTTCATCTCCTTTTACCTCTACTCATTCCGGAGCAATGCATGCTTGTGGCCATGATGGTCATACCTCTATTCTACTCACTTTCGCTGAATTATGTAAAACACAACAGGACCAAGGGTTACTTAAACATAATGTTCTATTAATCTTTCAGCCATCTGAAGAATCGAATGCTGGAGCAAACGCTCTTATCAAAGCCTTTCCTTTTTCCGATTATAATTTAGAAGCCATTTTTGCTCTCCATTTAGGTCCAGATACAGATGAAGGTGTCATCTTGACAAAAGAAGGTCCATTAATGGCAAGTGCTACTGAATATCGAATCAATATTAAAGGAAGATCAGCTCATGTTGCTGAAAAAGAAACAGGAGCAAATGCTTTAGGATCATTGTCACATATTGCTAATCAAATTGCTCAGATTCAACAGTACCACCTAAATGGATTAAATCAGAATGTTATTCATATTGGTAAAATGACTGCCGGAGAAGCCATTAATACAGTAGCTAGTACCGGATATTTAGAAGGAACGATTAGAACCTATGATCCAAAAGATCTTGAAATCATTAAACAAAAAATTGATGCCGTCGTTAAAAGTAGTGATTTGATTTTTAAAACATCTACTACTCTAACTGTAGCTGAAGGATATCCTCCAGTCATTAATACCAGTTCTTTACTTGAACTAGTTGAAAAAAGTGTAGAGTCGGCAGGTTTAAGATTTAAAGTCAAAGAACATCCTTATCTATATGGAGAAGATTTTTCTTTTTATGACACAGTAGCTAAGACTAATTTTGCTTTTTTAGGTATTCGAAATGAAGAATTAGGATATACCAGCGGACTCCATACCTCTACTTTTAACTTTGACGAAAAAGTACTGATTAATGGCGTAACTTACTTTCAAGAAATACTAAATAATTTAGGAGAATAAGATGACTGCTATACTAAAGCTGAATCAACAAAGACTCTATGAACAAGCCAAAGCCTTACAAAGTCAAAATGATGTTATTGTAGTTGTGAAAAATGATGCCTATAATTTCGGAATGGAACGTGCGTTTACTGCATTTTTTCAAGCCGGAATCAAAAGTTATGCAACAACGAATCTATCTGAAGCTATCTGGTTACGTAAACAAGATAAGGAAATTATGATATTATTGTTAGATCCTTCTACTGAATTTAATCTGTTGAAAAATTATAATATTACATTAACTGTCCCCAACTTGACTTTCTATAATAAATACAAAGCACAACTAAAAGGAATAAAAGTACAGCTAGTCTATAAAAACTTGCTGAACCGTTTCGGATTTGATCATTCAGAAGAGATGCTTCAAGTATTTAAAGAAAATTACGTCGATATAACGGGTGTCTGGACACATTTTGCCTTTGCAGATGATCTTACAGAACCTAAATATGAAATTGAAAAGAATAGCTGGTTAACTGTATTGAATCAACTAAAAGACTATATTAAAAATCTGGAGTATGTTCATGCTCAAAACAGTGCTTCTTATACGAGAGAAGGACTGCTGGAAGGACATACTCATATAAGACCTGGCGCTACAGCGTACGGTGCACTTCCCTATTTTGATAAAATTCCTACATCACTACCAGCTCAGACAATTGAAGTAAGTGCTAGTGTAAAAGACATCGTTCGGCTCAAAAAAGGTCAAAGCGCTGGATACTCTGCTGCATTTGTTGCCGAAAAAGATACTTCTATAGCTATATGCGATATTGGTTATGGAAATGGTATAATGAAAAATCGTGCAAAACATGACGTTCTGATCAATGGAAAGCTCTATCCTATTGTTGTGTTAATGATGAGTCATTTAATGGTTGAAGTAGATGAACAGGTTAACATAGAAGATACTGTTATTCTTTATAATGATCAATTACGATTAGATGAATTTGCCTATAAAGGTGTAGGAGCCATTTCTGAACAAATGGCTAGTTTGAATCGTCATACCTTTAACTTGATAGAAATCCCCATAAATTAAAATTTCAAAGTATACAAATTTCACTTAGAGAATGTTTGTATACTTTTTAATTTCAATTTAACATTGTGATTTATATTACAAATAATGAATTTTTCAAAATTATTTGTGCACATATAATGAAATAATTACTATTATAATAGTAAAAAAGCAAAACTCATTTATTTGAGCTTTGCTTTTTTGATTATATTAATTTTCAAATTTAACAGTTAATTGGGGAACAACCTGTTTCTTGCGAGAGACAATTCCTTTTAAAAATATAACATTATCTTTTATAGAACTATTCAATGCCTCACTAACTTCTTTAAAATGATCTCCATATACAATAGCTGTAGAGTCATTTTCCAGAACATTCGTAATCAACAAAATAAATAAGTCATATCCTTGAATTCCACTTTGTACTTTCATTGCTTCTAATAATTCTTCTTTCCTTATTATAATTTCATTTACATCTACTACATTCACTTGCCCAATACGAACAGTTTTTTTGTTCATTGGAAAAGATTTTGCATCAGCATTGAGAAGATCTTCTGCAGATTTATCGCTAGTTTTCGTACCTGATTTTAAAAGTTCTATACCGTAATTTTCTAGGTCTACTCCTGCAATTTCAGCTAGTTCTTTTGCAGAAGCTATATCGATATCTGTGCAAGTTGGAGATTTCAATAATAGAGTATCTGAAATAATTGCAGATAGCATAATTCCAGCTATGTCCTTTGGAACAGTGACACCATGTTCTTTATATAATTTCAAGATGATAGTATTTGTACAACCAACAGGTTCAGCTCGATAATAAAGAGGATTAGCAGTCTGAAAATTCGCGATTCTATGGTGATCTACAACAGAAAGTACTTCAACTTTTTCGATATCTTCAACACTTTGTTGTGATTCATTATGATCAACTAGCATAACCTGCTTCACTTCATTTGAAACTGTAGTTACCACTCTAGGTTTATTAACGTTAAAGTAATTTAACGCAAAAGTTGTTTCTTCACCGATTTCTCCAAGTGCTACTGCCTCTGTATCTAAGCCTAACTGATTTTGTAGATAACTAAAACTAATAGCTGATGTTACTGCATCGGTATCTGGACTTTTATGTCCAAAAACTAGTATTTTATCCATTTAAAAATCTCCTTTTAATCATTTATGTCTATTATTAGAATATATGAATTTTTAAATAAATTCAATCATATAAAAAGAAGCAAAAGTTAGACTTCTGCTTCTTTCTTTAAAGACTAGTATTTATATGTCTGTAATATACGGTTTGCATTGGCAACCCGTTCAGCAGTTGGTGGATCGATATGCTCTAATTTATAGGGAATTCCCAACTCTTTGTATTTATAAACGCCTAATCGATGGTAAGGTAACACTTCAACTTTTACAACACTTTCTAGTTGCTCAATGAATTCATGTAGTTGTTCGAGATATTCATCATAATCAGAACGCTCTGGTACTAATACATGCCTTAGCCACATCGGTACGCCACGAGTTGATAAATACTGAGCCATAGCCAATATACTCTCATTAGAATGCATCGTATATTTTTTGTGTTCCTCATTATTAATATGCTTCACATCCATCAACACAAGATCAGTATAGTTCATTAATTCTTCAAATCGCCCAAAGAATGGCTGATCATATGTGAATGGTTGTCCACAAGTATCAAGAGATACATGGATACCTTCTTGTTTTGCTAATTTAAAAAATTCTATTAGAAAATCAATATGGAGCAGGGGTTCACCACCACTAACGGTAATGCCTCCCTCTTCTCCCCAGTATTCTCTATAATCAAGTGCTTTTTTCATCATTTCTTCTGCTGTATACGGAGTTCCTCCACCCATATTCCAAGTATCAGGATTATGACAGAACTCGCATCGCATACGACATCCTTGCATAAAGATCACAAATCGAATACCCGGACCGTCTACTGATCCAAAGCTTTCCGTAGAATGAACGTACCCTATCGCTGGTTCTGTCATAATAATTCCTCCAATAATAATTGTTCTGCTTTTGTTATTGCTTTTCCTTACATACTTTCGTGGAATGTTCTACCTAAGACATCCATTTGTTGTTCTTTTGTTAATTTTACAAAGTTAACGGCATATCCAGATACTCGAATGGTTAATTGAGGATACTCTTCTGGATGTTCCATTGCATCTTCAAGTGTTTTGCGATTTAAAACATTCACATTAAGGTGATGTCCGTTCTTCTTAACATATCCATCAAGCATAGTTGCAAGATTTTTTCTTTGAGTTGTGTCTTCTTTTCCTAGTGCTTTAGGAACGATAGAAAAGGTGTTTGAAATTCCATCTAAAGATTCTTTATAAGGTAGTTTGGCTACTGAATTCAAACTAGCCAACGCCCCATGCGTATCTCTTCCGTGAAGTGGGTTAGCACCTGGAGCAAATGGCGCACCTTCTCTTCTTCCATCTGGTGTATTTCCTGTTTTCTTACCATATACAACGTTTGAAGTAATAGTAAGGATTGAAGTAGTATGTTTAGCATCTCGATAAGTTGGATGTTTTTTAACTTTAGTCATAAATGTTTTTAATAAATTAATCGCTATTTCATCTACTCTGTCATCGTTATTACCATATTTTGGATAATCTCCATCAATTTCATAGTCAGTTACTAATCCATTTTCATCTCTAATTGTTTTTACTTGTGCATACTTGATTGCTGAAAGTGAATCTACTGCCACTGAGAAGCCAGCAATACCTGTAGCCATTGTTCTTGCTACTTCAGTATCATGTAGAGCCATTTCAATTCTTTCATAGCTATATTTATCATGCATATAGTGAATGATGTTTAATGTATTGATATACATACCTGCTAACCATTCAAGCATATCATCATATTTCTCTAAAACTACATCGTAATCAAGGACTTCAGATGTAATTGGTTGGTATTTTGGTCCAACTTGAGTTTTAGTACGTTCGTCCACCCCGCCGTTGATAGCGTATAAAAGGGCTTTAGCAAGATTAGCGCGAGCTCCAAAGAACTGCATTTGTTTACCAATCGGCATAGCAGACACACAACATGCTATTCCGTAGTCATCGCCCCATTCTTCTCGCATGATATCATCATTTTCGTATTGGACAGCACTACTTTCAATAGATACTTTAGCACAGTACTCTTTGAAAGAAGCTGGTAATTTTGTAGACCATAAGACTGTCAAGTTTGGTTCTGGAGCAGGTCCTAAGTTTGTTAATGTGTGTAGGAAACGGTAACTGTTTTTCGTTACCATATGGCGTCCATCTATACCGACACCACCAATAGATTCAGTAACCCATGTGGGATCTCCTGAGAATAATTCATTATATTCCGGTGTACGAGCAAATTTCACAAGTCTTAATTTCATAACGAAATGGTCGACTAGTTCTTGTATTTCTTGTTCAGTCATAGTACCATCTTTTAAATCTCTTTCAATATAGATATCTAAAAATGTTGAAGTTCTTCCTAAAGACATAGCAGCTCCATTTTGTTCTTTGATTGCTGCTAGATAACCTAGATACAACCATTGGAATGCTTCTTTAGCATTTTTAGCTGGTCTAGAAAGATCAAATCCATAAATATTTCCTAATTCTTTCAGTTCTACCAATGCTCTGATCTGATCACTTAATTCTTCACGTTGACGAATGATTTTTTCACTCATCATGCCATTACCACAATTTAATTTATCTGTTTCTTTATCAGCAATTAGGCGGTCAACACCATACAGAGCTACTCTTCTGTAGTCACCAATTATACGTCCACGACCATAGGCATCAGGAAGACCGGTAATAACACCCGTACGTCTAGCATTTCTAATTTCTGGAGTATATGCATCAAAAACACCTTGATTATGTGTTTTTCTCCAATCTCTAAATACATGTGATAACATTGGATCTACTTCAAATCCATAAGATTCAGCAGCCTGTTCCATCATTCGGATACCGCCAAAAGGTTGCAGTGAACGTTTGAAAGGTTTTTCTGTCTGGAATCCGACGATTTGTTCTTTTTCTTTAGTTAAATATCCAGGTCCATGAGAAGTGATAGTAGAAACGACTTCAGTATCCATATCCAGCATTCCGCCGGCATCAAATTCTTTTTTGTTGAGATCCATTACTTGATCCCACAATTCGTTAGTACGTTCAGTAGCATCTTCTAAGAAAGAGTCATCTCCATCATAGGGAGTATAGTTTTTTTGAATAAAATCTCTAACATTAATTGAGGTTTTCCAGTCTGACCCATTAAAACCCTTCCATAACTCTTCTAACAAGTTAGTTTTATGTTGTTTTTCCATATTATTTACTCCTTTATAAATTATATTATCTTCACGTTCAGTATATCACAATTATGCATATGTAACAAGTGAAAATTTGAACTATAAGACTCTATTAAACAAAACGAACATATAAAAAACTACTAATTGTGAATTGTGTCACAAAATTGTCACAAATATTTTTTTGGTAACCGTTTACACTATGTTATAGTCAATTTGTGATATATATATGTTTTATTTATACTTCTTTTAATCCTAGGAACTGAGGTATGATGAAACATTTTATTTTTAGCACTACATGCTCATAACTTCACAATAATTAATCGGAGGGATTTATAATGGTTCAATTAGCATCAGTCAAAAAAACAGAAGAAGTTAAAGTTGAAAACTCAATCGAAAATATGATTGATAATTTAGTCAACAATGCACAAATTGCTTTAAAAGAATTAGGTTCATTAGATCAAAAACAAATAGACGAAATTGTTAAACAAATGGCTTTAGGCGGATTAGATCAGCATATGCCATTAGCTAAAATGGCTGTTGAAGAAACAAAACGTGGAGTATATGAAGACAAAATTATCAAAAATCTTTTTGCTACCGAATATATCTATCATAGTATCAAGAGTGATCGTACAATTGGAGTAATTGCGGAAAACAAACATGAAGGAACTGTCTCAATAGCAGAACCTATTGGGGTTATCGCAGGCGTTACTCCTGTTACCAACCCAACTTCAACAACCATGTTCAAATCAATGATTTCAATTAAAACAGGAAATCCAATTATCTTTGCTTTCCACCCTTCTGCTCAAAAATCTAGTGTGGCAGCAGCTAAAACAGTTTACGACGCAGCAGTAAAAGCTGGCGCTCCAAAAAATTGTATCCAATGGATTGAAGCACCTTCTGTGGAAGCAACTCAAGCTTTAATGAAACACAGCGGAGTAGCAACCATTTTAGCAACCGGAGGTCCAGGCATGGTAAAATCAGCATATAGTTCAGGTAAACCAGCTCTTGGTGTAGGTGCAGGGAACGTTCCTTGCTATATTGAAAAAACTGCAAATGTTAAACGTTCAGTTAATGACTTGATTTTATCTAAGACTTTTGACAATGGGATGATCTGCGCATCAGAACAAGCCGTCATAATTGATAAAGAAATTTATACTGAAGTAAAAGACTTACTAACTAAATATGATTGTCACTTCTTATCTACAGCTGAAAGAGAAAAAGTTGAAAACTTTATGGTTTCTCCTGAAGGCAATTTAAATGCTGATATTGTTGGTAAGCCAGCTTACGAAATTGCTAAACTTGCAGGTGTTTCCGTTCCAAAAGAAACGAAAATTTTGATCGCTGAACTTGAAGGCGTAGGTAAAGATTATCCACTTTCAAGAGAAAAACTAAGTCCAGTTCTTGCAGCCTATAAAGTTAATAGTAGCGAAGAAGGAATCAAGCGTGCTGAAGAAATGCTTGCTTATGGCGGACTAGGACATTCTGCTGTCATCCACTCAACAGATGAAACTGTAATTGATGCATTTGATCGTCGCATGAAAGCTGGACGTTTAATTGTGAATGCACCTTCTTCACAAGGGGCAATTGGGGACATTTATAATGCTTACCTCCCTTCATTAACACTGGGCTGCGGTTCTTATGGTGGAAACTCAGTATCTTCAAACGTAGGAACAATGCATTTGATTAACGTAAAAACTCGTGCAAATCGTAAAAATAATATGCAATGGTTTAAATTACCACCTAAAATTTACTTTGAAAAAAATTCAGTTCAATATTTAGCAAAAATGCCTGATATTAAAAAAGCTTTCATTGTTACAGATCCTATGATGGTTAAATTAGGTTATGTAGATAAAGTTCTTTATTATCTAAGAAACCGTCCTGATTACGTTCACTGCGAAGTATTTTCAGATGTAGAACCAGACCCTTCTAAAGAAACTGTTCTTAGAGGTGCAAAAGCAATGAATGACTTCCAGCCAGACGTTATTATTGCTTTAGGTGGTGGTTCTCCAATGGATGCTGCCAAAGGTATGTGGTTATTCCATGAACATCCTGATGTAGATTTTAACGGTCTAAAACAAAAATTCATGGACATCAGAAAACGTGTTTATAAATACCCAACTCTCGGACAAAAAGCTAAATTTGTAGCGATCCCTACTACATCAGGTACTGGATCAGAAGTAACCTCATTCGCAGTTATTACTGATAATGAAAATAACATCAAATATCCATTAGCAGATTATGAATTGACTCCAGACGTAGCGATTATTGATCCTCAATTTGTAATGAGTGTACCAAAAACTGTTACCGCTGATACGGGAATGGATGTTTTGACTCATGCAATCGAAGCCTATGTCTCCAACATGGCAAATGATTATACTGATGGCCTTGCTATTAAAGCAATTCAACTAATATTCGAGTTTCTTCCTAAAGCTTACCGTAATGGTGACGATGAACTAGCAAGAGAAAAAGTGCATAATGCCTCTACTATGGCGGGTATGGCCTTTGCAAATGCATTCTTAGGAATTAATCATAGTTTAGCTCACAAGCTAGGTGCTCAATTCCA
Organism: Marinilactibacillus piezotolerans; assembly: GCF_900114235.1. Taxonomy (GTDB): domain Bacteria; phylum Bacillota; class Bacilli; order Lactobacillales; family Carnobacteriaceae_A; genus Marinilactibacillus; species Marinilactibacillus piezotolerans. Next base: position 36,068 of record NZ_FOSJ01000001.1, read on the forward strand.
TATAGCTCACGGTAGAGCTAATGCTATATTATTACCACATGTTATTCGCTACAATGCTAAAAAACCGACAAAATTTGTTTCATTCCCTAAATATGAACACTTTATTGCTGATTTACGTTATGCTGATATTGCAAGAACTTTGGGTCTTCCTGCCAGCACAACTGAAGAAGGCGTTCAAAGTTTAGTAAACGCTATTTACAAACTTGCTAAAGAATTGAATATTCCAATGAGTATCAGAGAAAATGGTGTTGATAAAAATACTTTCGAAGCAGAAGTTGATGCATTAGCTGAAAGAGCTTTTGAAGATCAATGTACAACTGCAAATCCTAAATTGCCATTAGTTACAGAACTTGCTGAAGTTTACAGACAAGCTTTCATCGGAAAATAAATAAATTAAGAATTAAATAATGAAAAAGGATGCCCGCCTTAATTAAAAAGCGGACATCCTTTTTTTATTCAACTTTTCAATGCTCAGATTCATTGATCACGACTTGATCGTAACGAAAATCTACTGGTATTCCGTCAGTAGTTTCATCCAATAAGAAAGAACCATTATTGTAACGGTCACTTACCTTATAGTCTTTGGGAATAACTGTAAATTCTTTTTGTTTATCCGTAATTATCGTAATATTTTCTTTGTTATTTTTTGCATCGATCAATAAGTTTATTCTATGTGGATTTTTTTTCAATTGTTTGAGTACATGTAAACCTCGTTTTGCTCTAGAAATTGTATCAAACTCAATTAAGTTCATTTTTTTGACTGAGCCTCGCTGTGTAACGAGTAGCGCATTATATTGTTTTTGATCCTGTTCAAATACTATACCAGAAACAACATAATCATCTTCTTTTAGATCCATTGATTTTACACCAACAGCATTCGCTCCGACAACTGAAACTTCATCTAATGGATATTTTAAGCCAAATCCTTTATTGCTGACTAAGAAAACATCTCTAACATTTTCGTTCTCAAGGAAGTATACCGCAACCAGTCGATCATCATCAGTCTTCAACTTTATTCCATTTGCAGCTCTTGAACGATAAGTTCTTTTAGGTTCGTACTCAGTCGCCAATGTTTGTTTGATAAATCCCTGTTTAGTTATTAAAACAAATCGGTTTTTCGAACTAAACTCATTCATTTTAAATACAGCTAAAACTTTTTCATCTTGTCTTAAAGCAATTGATTGAGAAATATGATGTCCCAGATCTTTCCATCTTATATCTGGAAGTTCATGAACCGGGCGATTAATTACATTTCCTTTAGTAGTGAATATAACAATCTGCTGCAATGTAGTCATCTCTTCTGAGAAAACAGGGTAATCACCTTCACGCAGACCAATCTCTTCAGGTTTTGAGGCACCGTAAGAGCGTAAGCTCGTACGTTTCAGATAACCTTCTTTTGTTACAGAAACAACTACATCCTCTTCAGCAATCAAAACTTCCGTATCAACTGTAAGTTCTTCGATTTTATCTTGAACAATAGTCAGACGATCTGTAGCGTAAGCTTTTCTAGTTTCTTTCAACTCTTTTTTCATCACATTATTAAGTTTTGTCGAACTATCAAGTATCTCTTGATATTGTTTAATTCGCTCTTGCAGTTCAGCTTCTTCTTTTTGTAATTGTGTAATATCAGTATTTGTTAATCGATAAAGCTGTAAACTAACAATGGCTTCTGCTTGTGCTTCGGTAAATTCATATTTTGTAATTAAATTATTTTTAGCATCAGATTTATTTTGACTGTTTCTGATTACTCTAATTACATCATCTAATATTGAAATTGCCTTAATCAGACCTGCAACGATATGTTCTCTTTTATGGTCTTTTCGCAATAAAAATTCTGTACGTTTCAAGATTACTTGCTTTTTATGACCAATATAAGCCTGAATAATTTGCTTCAATCCAACTTGTTGTGGTCTTTTATCATCAATTGCTACCATATTTAAATTATAAGACACTTGTAAATCTGTATTCTTCAGGAAATAAGTAAGTATTCCCTCCGCATTTGTCTCTTTCTTCAATTCTATAACAATTCGTAAACCTGTGCGGTCAGACTCATCTCTGACTTCTGCGATTCCTTCAATTTTACGGTTGATTCGTATTTCATCCATTTTTCTTACGAGATTGGCTTTATTTACTTCATATGGAATTTCTGTTATAACAATTTGCTGCTTTCCACCGCGTAATTCTTCAATTTCTGTCTTAGAACGTACGACGATTTTTCCTTTTCCTGTTTCGTATGCAGCTGTCAGACCTGCTACTCCTTGTATAATCCCACCGGTTGGAAAATCAGGTCCTTTAACAAACTGCATCAATTCTTTAGTTGTTGCTTTAGGATGAGAGATCAAATGAATTGATGCATCAATAACTTCTCCAATGTTATGGGGAGGAATATCTGTAGCATAACCAGCAGATATACCAGTTGCTCCATTAACTAATAAGTTAGGGTAACGAGCTGGCAAAACAGTAGGTTCATGTGTTGTGTCATCAAAATTCAATACAAATTCAACAGTTTCTTTATCAATATCTGCAAGTAGCTCTGCTGCTATTTTTGAAAGACGAGCTTCAGTATAACGCATAGCTGCTGGAGGGTCTCCATCCATACTACCGTTGTTACCATGCATGTCGATCAATGGTTCTCTCATTTTCCAAGACTGACTTAAACGAACCATAGCATCATAAACACTGCTATCTCCATGAGGATGAAAGTTACCAATTACGTTACCGACTGTTTTGGCAGATTTTCTAAAACCTTTATCTTGAGTATTTCCTTCTGAAAACATTGCATATAAAATACGTCGCTGTACAGGTTTAAGTCCATCTCTAATATCCGGCAACGCTCTTTCCTGGATGATATATTTACTATATCGTCCAAATCGATCACCCATTACTTCTTCTAATGTCAATTCTTGGACTTCTATTCTTTTTTCTGACATTCAGTTGTTCAAACCTTTCCTACTTTTGAGAAGTTTCGTTCTCTTCCAGCATTGTATTAGTTTCAAGGATACTACCATCTTCTTCTAGAGAAAATTCTACATTTTCCTCAATCCATTTTCTACGAGGATCTACTTTATTTCCCATTAAGACAGAAACTCTTCTTTCTGCTTGCGCCAAGTCATCTAAAGTAACTCGTATAAGTGTTCTAGTAGCAGGATCCATAGTTGTTTCCCAAAGCTGATCTGCGTTCATTTCACCTAAACCTTTATATCGTTGGATAAGATAAGTTTTTCCGAAATCTTTTAAAGTCCCATTTAGCTCTTCATCTGTCCATGCATAAGCAGTTTTTTCATTTTTTCCTTTACCTTGAGTAACTTTATATAAAGGAGGCAGCGCTAAATAGATTTTCCCATTTTCAATTAATGGTTTCATATAACGGTAGAAAAAAGTCAATAATAGAACTTGAATATGGGCACCATCGGTATCCGCATCTGTCATGATAATAATTTTATCATAATTGCAATCCTTAATATCAAATTCCGGACCTACTCCAGCTCCAATTGTATAAATCATTGTGCTGATTTCTTCATTTTTTAGTATATCTTGCATATTTGCTTTCTCAGTATTGATTACTTTCCCTCTCAGGGGCAGTATAGCTTGAAATTTACGGTCTCTGCCTTGTTTCGCTGACCCCCCAGCAGAATCACCCTCGACTAAGTAAAGTTCATTTTTAGCCGCGTTTCGACCTTGAGCAGGTGTCAGCTTACCAGACAGTAGTGTTTCTCGTTTTCGTTTTTTACCGTTTCTGGATTCTTCTTTTGCTTTTCGTGCAGCTTCCCTTGCTTCTCTAGCTTTAATAGCTTTGCGAACAATTTGCTGGCTCATTTCACCATTCTCAGATAGATAAAAGTTTAATTGTTCTGAAACTACATTATCACAAGCGGCTCTTGCTTCAGTTGTTCCTAGTTTGCTTTTTGTCTGACCTTCAAACTGTAATAAGTTTTCTGGAATACGAACCGATATAATGATCGCAATTCCTTCTCTTACATCTGTTCCTTCTAGATTTTTGTCTTTCTCTTTTAAAAGTCCTGTTCTTCTAGCATATTCATTGAATGTTTTCGTGATAGCTGCTTTTGTTCCGATTTCATGTGTTCCACCATCTCTGGTCCGAACATTATTGACGAAACTCAAAACACTTTCAGAATAGCCATCATTATACTGAAAAGCACATTCTACTTCTATGTTATTATTTTCTCCTTCAAAATAGGCAATTGGAGTTAAAGTATCTTTTTCTTCATTGATGTAATGAACAAATTCTTTGATACCTTCTTCATACATAAATTCTTCTTGTATATCATCTCTCTCGTCAGATAGTGTTATCTTTAGGCCTTTTAACAAAAAGGCTGATTCTCGCAGTCTTTCGGATAATAGAGAGTATGAATAATCTACAGTAGAGAAAATCTTCGTATCGGGCTTAAATTGGATAGTTGTCCCATCTTTTCGTTTAGAGACTTTCTTACTTTCTAATTTTCCAACTGGTCTTCCGCCATTTTCAAAGCGTTGTTTATAGAGTACATTATCTCTTACTACTTCTACTGTTAACCATTCCGACAATGCATTAACAACTGAAGCACCTACTCCATGTAAACCACCAGAAGTTTTATATCCACCTTCTTGACCGAATTTACCTCCAGCGTGAAGAACGGTAAATATCACTTGGATGGTTGGAATTCCTGAAGCATGCATTCCTACAGGCATTCCTCTACCATCATCGGTAACTGATATACTATTATCTTTATTTATTTTGACATTGATTTCTGATCCGAATCCAGCTAGTACTTCATCTACTGAATTATCAACAATTTCATAGACTAAATGATGCAGACCTCTTGAATCCGTTGATCCAATATACATTCCTGGTCTTTTTCTAACTGCATCTAACCCTTCTAATACCTGGATCGATGTATCATCATATTGAGGTTTTTTTGCCAATTCCAGCCACTCCTTATACTTTATTCTTCAAATATAATTTGAAGAAGCCAAACTTTATATTCATGTTAGAATCTTATTGAATTTGCTCATTGAATTTAAGCAAGCATAGTTATCTTACCATAAAGTAACTATTTATGTGAAGAACGTATGTGCCGAATACGGATATATTCGTCATTTATCTGCTATATTTGCAGAAACATGATCCTTATTAATATTGTCCCAATTCTTTTACTTTATATTTTTTTTCAAGAATAATCAATATCTGGTTTAATCATTAATAATTATTTTTCTTTGTATCTATACGTGGTATTATATTAAGAGATAGAAATTGTTTGGTAAGGAGTGAAGTCTTTGTTAGAAGCGATCATGTTTCTCTTGGCATATTTATTAGGATCTATACCTTCGGGGGTTTGGATCGGTAAACTATTTTATAAAACAGATGTACGTGAACATGGTAGCGGTAATTCAGGAACCACAAATACATTCAGGGTACTCGGTAAGAAGGCTGGAATCATTGTTTTAGTCTTAGATATATTAAAAGGTACTTTAGCTGCTTTATTACCTATATGGCTAGGCTCAAACATCCACCCTATGGTAGTAGGTCTTTTTGCAGTCATTGGTCATGTTTATCCTATTTTTGCTAAATTTAAAGGGGGGAAAGCAGTTGCCACCAGTGCAGGGATTGCTTTGGGAGCTCAACCAATATTTTTGCTTTGTCTAGCAGTAATCTGGGGAGTAGTATTATACACTTCAAGTATGGTAAGTTTAGCCAGTATTATTGCAGTCATCATTGGAGCAATCGCTTCTCTTTTTTTAGGAGATCCTTTATTTGCACTAATTGTTTGGATTGCAATGATCATAGTTATTGTCAGGCATAAATCAAATATTGGTCGGATCAAAAATGGAACTGAAAATAAAGTGCCATTCGGATTGAAAAAGGATAAATAATTTTACCTTATTTTTATATCATACAGAAAGCCTTTCTCTATCATTATACATCGATAGTGAAAGGCTTTTTTTATTGCTCCATATTCCCAAAAAGCGCTTTAGTAAACAATGGATTTAGAACTTTTATATAAGTTCCTCTCATTCCCATAGAACGCTGTTCAATAACGGAAGCTGATACCAGCTTTCGTAATCCATTAACAACAATTGATCTAGTTACACCAATTTTATCTGCAATCTCAGAAGTAGTGAGTATCATTTCCATAGTTCCTTCACCCATGTGATTAAATACGCCTCTTAAAGCTTTGACTTCTGTGATTGATAACGTAGACATTGCTAAGTTTGCTCCAGCTATCTGTTTTTCGATCTCTACTTCGATTTTACCGTATTCTAAAGCAATTTCTATAGCAATCATCGAAGCTGCATGTTCAATGACAAGATGATCTACTTCAGTGATTTCTCCTTGGACCCGTCCCACTAACAGAGTGCCTAATCTATCATCTGAAAGCTTGATTGGTACAATAGTTGTTAAAGCCTCCGGATAATTAGCTCTTTTTTCAACAGGAAAAATTGTTAGATTATCATCGATTTTAACATCTTTAACTGTCGTCTGGACATTTGCCAGCCTGTGAATATAATTATAAGGAAATGACTTATTTTCAATCAGGTTCCTTACTCGTTGAGTGTTAACACGATGTCGCTCATAATATCCCAAAAGTGTTCCCTCAGCATTAATAACGTAAATATTTGCATCTAATAATTTACCTAAGGCGAAAGAAATACTTTTCAATGGAAAGTCGATCTCTTTTGAGTCATTTGAAAGAATATACTTTGCCCATTCTTTTATGTTAGCCTGTTTATTTAATTCTTTTATTTTGTCTAAAAAGGCTTGATTACTCATTTAATATAGTGTTCCTTTCCTTACTAAGATAGGTCAATTGACTAGAATTACAGTTTAAAGAATGTAGCGGCTAAGATCTTTATTTACAACAATATGTCCTATTTTGTCATCTACATATTTTTGAGTGATTTTAACTTCTCCCATTTGCATATCTGGTGCTTCAAAAAGTAATTCTTCAAGGAGACGTTCAAGAATCGTATGCAACCTTCTCGCGCCTATATTATCAGTGGATTCATTTACCTCAAAAGCAATCTCAGCAATTCTTTCAATAGCTTCCATTGTAAAAATAACATTGATATTTTCAGTCCCCAGCAAAGCTTGGTATTGTTTTACCAGTGCATTTTGTGGCTCAGTTAAAATTTTAACAAAATCTTCTTTTGATAGATCATTTAATTCAACACGAATAGGGAAGCGTCCTTGTAGTTCTGGAATCAAATCACTCGGTTTAGAAACATGAAATGCTCCTGAACCGATAAACAAGACATGGTCTGTGTTTACTGTGCCATATTTTGTTTTTACACTTGATCCCTCTACAATTGGCAAAATGTCTCTTTGTACCCCTTCTCTGGATACTTGACCACTGTTGTTTTGCCCTTTTGAAGTGATTTTATCAATTTCATCAATAAAGATAATACCCGCATTCTCAGTTAGTTGAACAGCTTCAGCGTGAATGTCTTCTTGATTAATCAATTTATCTGCTTCTTCTTCCGTAAAAATCTTAATAGCTTCTTTGACTGTTACTTTGCGTTTGATTTTTTTTGAAGGTTTTAATTGACCGAACGTTTCTGAAAGGTCAATTCCCATTTGCTCTAATGGAGCATTCATCGGGCTTACAGATTGTTTTTTTTCTTCAACTTTAATTTCTACTTCTCTTGAATCTAAAATACCTTTTCGAATTTGATTTATTAGCTCTTCTCGTTTAGTAGATATTTCTGCTGTAACTGTTTCTTCTTCTTCAGCAGGTTCAGCATATAATTGGTTAGGATCAATTCCTATTCCTTTAAACATACCTGCTAATGGGTTTTGATCTTGTTGTTTTTTTTCTTTTTTTATACCAGGAGCTAATACTTTTGCAATTCTTTCGATCGCTTTATTCTCTGCTCTACCACGGACATTCTTGCGCTGCTCTTCACGAACAATTTGTACAGCTGCTTCTGTCAGATCTCTGACCATTGATTCCACATCACGACCAATATAGCCGACTTCTGTAAATTTAGTTGCTTCAACCTTTATAAAAGGTGCATCAACAATATCTGCTAAACGTCTGGCAATTTCTGTTTTACCGATACCTGTAGCACCGATCATTAAAATATTCTTAGGGGTGATTTCTTTTTGCATATCGCTATCCAGTTTCAAGCGACGATATCGATTTCTCAAGGCTACAGCAACAGATTTTTTTGCTTCTGTCTGACCTACTATATATTTATCAAGTTTTTCTACAATTTCTCTAGGTTTTAAATCAGTTTTTGTACTCATCATAGTCTCCTTACAATTCTTCTGAAATGATATTGTGATTTGTGTAAACGCAGATGTCTGCTGCTATCGATAAACTATTTTCTGCAATTTCTTTTGCAGATAATGGCCCAGCATATAGCTTTAAAGCTCTAGCAGCAGATAACGCAAAGTTCCCGCCTGATCCTATTCCAAGAATTCCATCATCTGGTTGAATAACTTCTCCATTTCCTGAAATCAGCAGCATTTCTTCCTTATTCATTACAATCAATAAGGCTTCAAGATTTTTCATCATTTTATCAGTACGCCATTCTTGAGCTAATTCCACTGCAGCACGCATTAGATTCCCGTTGTATTGGTTCAGATATCCTTCAAATTTTTCTTCTAATGTAAAAGCATCTGCAACACTTCCGGCAAAACCTACCAAAACTTCACCATTGTAGATTTTTCGAACTTTGCGTGCCGTTCCTTTCATTACAACTTGCTCTCCCATTGTAACTTGTCCGTCTCCTGCCATTGCCGACATTCCATTATGCTGTATTGCTAATATTGTTGTCGCATGAAATTCAGTCATAGTGTACCTCCATAATTAATATTGATTTGTATTACTTAATCTTTATTTAAGCTCTAGGATGATATTTCTTATAATCAGATTGAAGATGTTCTTTAGTGACATGAGCATAGATTTGAGTCGATGATAAACTCTTATGCCCAAGCAGCTCTTGAACTGTTCTCATATCTGCTCCATTATCCAACAAATGTGTAGCAAATGTATGCCTTAACATATGTGGAGATATATTGGATGTCAGTGTACTTTTTTTAATAATCTGGTTCAATGTATATTGTATTCCGGCTTGTGTAATCTGATCGCCATGGTGATTAATAAATATATAGGGATGATCTTTTGCATATTTAGTCATGAGCTCAACACGAGATTTTTCCATATATTCTTGTAATGCTACTGAAGCATAATGACCAAAAGGAACATATCGTTCTTTATTACCCTTCCCCATTACCAACATGACGCTCATCTCAAAATCAACGTCCTCTACCTTTAATCCGACACACTCACTGACACGTATGCCAGTTCCATACAGAACCTCTAAGAGAGCCATATTCCGATAATCTAGCAAACCAGTTCCTAAAGCAGCTTCAAATAATTGTTTGATTTCTTGATCATAAAAAAAGGTAGGAAGCCGTAATCCTTTCCTTTTCATATTTAAATAAGAAAAAGGATTATCATCAGCTAATTCATTATTCAATAAAAATTGATAAAAAGCTCTAAGACTTGATATTTTTCTAGAAATTGATGTTCTAGAATAGTTTTTATCATTTAAATAACCTAAATATATTCTAGCATCAGGTAAAGTTACAGATAAGAAATCGTCGTTCCCTGTCTCTTTTAAAAACACTGAGAAAGCTTGTATATCTTCTAAATAAGCTTTTTTTGTTAAATCTGAATAATGTCTTTCATGTATTAAATAATTCATGAATAGATGAACTAAATTTTGTTCCATTTCTATCCCTCCAACGTTCATGCTACTATAGTTTACCATAATACTATTAAGAATCGTATAAAGGAATACAAACGAAAAAGACGCTCTCACAGTAAAACTGAATTTTTATTAAAATAATAAAAATTCAGTTGCCTTATACTGCTTAATACTGCTTACAAGACGTCTCTATTAATATTTTACTTTTGAATATCCTCTGCATAATCACAGTTTGAACATTTTACTTGGCTTTGTTTTTTTGTGATTTTTTCCACTAAGAAATGATCACATTTAGGACAGTTTCTACCGATTGGTTTATCCCATGAAGTGAATTCACACTCAGGATAACGATCACAACCATAAAATATACGATTTTTTTTAGATTTTCGTTCTACAACTTCACCTTTTTTACATAAAGGACAAGTAATTTCTAACTTTTTAACGATTGGTTTAGTATTACGACAATCTGGAAAATTAGAACAGGCATAGAATTTTCCATATCTTCCTATTTTGATAACCATTGGATGTCCGCACTTTTCGCAATCGAAGCCTGCTGGTTCATCTTCTATTTCAACTTCTTCAATTTCTTTTTCTGCTTTTTCGACTTCATCTTTGAACGGATTATAGAATTGATCTATAATCTTAACCCATTCTATTTTTCCTTCTTCAACAGAGTCCAGATCTTTTTCCATTTTAGCAGTAAAGTTCACATCTACGATATTAGGAAAGAATTCTTTGATCATCTCATTAACAATTCCACCTAATTCCGTTGGTTCAAAACGTTTATTTTTTAAAGCGACATAATATCTTCTCTGAATAGTCTCTAAAGTAGGAGCATAGGTAGATGGACGTCCTACTCCGTTTTCCTCTAAAGTCTTGATTAGACTCGCTTCACTATATCTAGCTGGTGGTTGAGTAAAGTGCTGTTCCGGATCAATTTTATCTAATGTAACTTCATCTTGTTCTTCCATTTCAGGTAAAATATTGTCTTTCTCTTTTGACTGATCTTTGTAGACAATTTGATATCCATCAAATTTAATACTAGATCCATTGGCACGGAACATAACGCCGTTTTGCTCAAGATCCACTCTCATCGTATCATAAATCGCCGGTTTCATTAGGCTCGCTATAAATCTCGACCAGATAAGATTATAAAGTTTATATTGATCTTTGGTCAAATATTGCTTGATATCGTCAGGCCTTCTCATCGCACTCGTGGCTCTTATTGCCTCATGAGCATCTTGAGCACCTTCTGCATTCTTCACTTTACGAGCTTTAGAAGCTGAATACTCTTCACCGTAATCCTCAAGAATAAGCTGTGTCGCTTCAGCTTTAGCAGTTTCAGATAAACGAGTAGAGTCGGTACGCATGTAGGTAATTAGACCTACAGCACCCCCACGTCCTAAAGATATACCTTCATATAACTGCTGAGCAACCATCATTGTCTTACGAGTTCTAAAATTTAGTTTCCCAGCAGCTTCCTGCTGCAAACTACTAGTTGTAAATGGATTTTGAGGATTTCTTTTACGTTCTTTCCTAGTTACTTTTTTAACTGTCCATTTTTCATCTTTATCAATTCTATCTAATATTTTATCAGTTTCTTCCTTATTAGATATAGAGGTTTTTTTACCATCTACACCATAAAAATTAGCTTTAAATTTTTTGCGAGTTTTAACAAAATTTCCTTCGATAGTCCAATACTCTTCCGGTTTGAAATTTTTTATTTCTTCTTCCCGGTCACAAATAATTTTTAGCGCAACTGATTGAACTCGCCCAGCACTTAAGCCTCGTTTGACTTTCTTCCATAATAATGGACTTATCTGATAACCAACAATTCGATCAAGAACACGTCTGGCTTGCTGAGAATCAATTAGATTTTCATCAAGGTCACGTGGATTTTTCAGAGCATTTTTCACTGCGTCTTTAGTAATCTCGTTAAACACTACACGATTTTTCTCATCATCTCGCAAACCTAACAGATAGCTTAAGTGCCATGCAATAGCTTCCCCTTCGCGATCCGGATCGGCTGCAAGAAAAACTTTTTCGGCTTTTTTTGCATATTTTTTCAGGTCTTTTATTACAGGTCCTTTACCACGAATTGTTATATATTCAGGTTCGTAATTATTTTCAAAATCAATTCCCATCCTACTTTTTGGTAAATCTCTAATATGACCTAAGCTAGCAACTACTTTATAATTTCTACCTAAATATTTCTCAATTGTTTTTGCTTTGGCAGGTGATTCTACAATAACCAGATATTTATAAGCCAAATCAACGGCCCCTTTCAATTTGTATAAGCTCTGATGTATAACTTATTCGTCTGTACATCATGTAATCGTACATTATAACTGCTTTTTTTCAAGTTTAAACTTTTAAAATCAGCATTTATTATTCTTTACGAAAGAATCGTTACTCATCATATGCCATACAATAGGGTTTGTCAACTTGCAAGATTGAATTTTCTACAAATATCAGATATCAGACTTTAGATACCACCTATTTTTATAGACTATATCTTCAATAATATCATTAGAAGATGTTACCATTTTAGCTCCAGCTTTTATCAAATCATTTGTCCCTTCAGAAAGGGTACTAAAAATCGATCCTGGTACAGCATAGACTTCTCGGTTCTGTTCCAGCGCTTGATGGGCAGTAATTAAACTTCCACTTCTCTTTTTCGCTTCTACAACTATAACTCCATCGCTTATTCCTGAAATAATTCTATTTCTTAATGGAAAATGATGTCTTAACGGTTTAGAACCTATTGGAAATTCTGTCAACAATAGTTGCTTGTTTTCAATTTCTTTTTGGAGAAGACGATTACTATAAGGATAATAATAATCTAGACCAGTACCAATGACAGCAATGGTCTTTCCGTTCTCTTCCATTGCACTAATATGTGAATAAGCATCAATTCCTTTAGCTAAACCGCTGCATATTATGATTCCTTTTTCAATAAGAGGGGGAACAAATCTTCTAACAATAGCTTTGCCATATTCAGTACATTCTCTAGCTCCTACGACTCCGATTATACTTTTCTCAATCCATTCTATATTCCCCTTATAAAACAGTACTAATGGAGGAAGATAGATTTCTTTAAGTTTTATAGGATATTGCTCATCTAATATAGTTATCCAACCTACTCCCAGCTTTGACAAGTCCACTTTTTTCTGCCGAGAATAAAATGAATTTTTAAATTCTAAAAAAGAAGCTTTCTTTTCAAAAGAAAGCTTCTTTAATGGTTTTAAATCTAATTCACAATGTCCATTCTCCAGTAATAAATCTTGTAGAAAACTCCATTTTTCTTCTATAGACATCTTTGTGTAATGAGCAAGTATAAAGCAGTGCTCTTCAAATTGATCAATTAGCATAATATAGTCTCCTTATGATTTAGTAATATATTCTCTCTTCCTTATATATTACTTACATTAAAGAGATAAGTTCACTAAAGTGACTGTCTTTCTTTTACGGGAGCAAAAGAAAGTCGATGGATAGGCGTGATGCCATTTTCATCTAACCCTAAAAGGTGTTGCTTAGTACCATATCCAGCATTTTGATCAAACCCATATCCTGGATATTTTAAATGATATTGTTCCATTAGTCTATCGCGTTCCACTTTAGCTATGATGCTTGCAGCAGCAATCGAAATACTTTTTGCATCTCCTTTAATAATACTTTCCTGTGGTAATTGCAGCGGAAGCTTCATTGCATCAATCAAAAGATAGTCGGGTTCAGAGCTTAGTTCCCCAACAGCTTTAATCATAGCAAGTTTGCTAGCTTGATAAATATTAATATCATCTATTACTTGAGCTTCAACGATTCCAATCCCAATCCCAATCGCCTTTTCATGAATTTCAGCATAAAGTGCTGTTCTTTTAGCCAATGAAAGCTTTTTAGAATCATTTAATCCTATAATCGGATTGTTCGGATCAAGAATAACCGCAGCTGCAAGTACTGGACCAGCAAGTGGACCTCTACCAACTTCATCTATTCCTGCAATCAATTGAGCCCCACGTGAATATGCTGACTTCTCATATACAGACATACGTTCATAATCCTTCAATAATTTTTCTTCTCTGCTCCTTGCCTTCTCCCACCCTAGTATTGCATTTCTGACTCCTTTACGATCATCTTTTCTAATTTCTTGAAGTCTTGGGTCTTCTATTACAGTTATTTGATCGAGCAGTGCTTTAATCTCCTTAACTGTCAACTTATTCATTAAAATCACTTTCTTCATTAATATCCTCTGGAGTTTCAAATGTAAATCTACCTAATTTTCCATCTCTTAACTCATGGATTAGCACTTGAGCGCCTCTTTCGTAGTCATCTTTAAACCCTCGTAAACGAGTAATCTCCATTAACAATTCCGGAAGGGGCATATCAGTTTCTAATGCTTGTTCAAACTTATAGCGCTCAGCTAAAACTCCTGGATAGTTTTGAACAAGATAGGACATTCCAAATAATGCAATATCATCTAAATGCAGTAAGGTATCTTTTATTGCTCCGGTAACCGCTAATCGTTTGCCAACTTCCTGATCTTCAAATTTTGGCCAGAGAATCCCAGGAGTATCTAATAGTTCTAATTCTTTACCATATTTGATCCATTGCTGCGACTTAGTAACCCCAGGTCTATTACCGGTTTGAGCAATATTTTTACGAGCAAATCGATTAATCAACGTAGATTTCCCTACATTTGGAATGCCTACACAAACTGCTCGAATAGCTCGTGGTTTCAACCCTTTAGCTTCTCTTTTTTCAAAGAAATCTTTTAAGGCTACCCTAGCTAATTTGATAACCTCTTTTATTCCTTGTCCTTGCTTAGCGTTGATTGATATTGCATATATACCTTGAGACTCATAAAATTTAAGCCACTCATTCACACGCTTCATATCTGCTAGATCGCTTTTCATTAAAATGGTAATACGAGGCTTATTACCAATCATTTCTACTAAATCAGGATTTCTACTTGAATATGGAATACGTGCATCTACTAATTCAAATACCACGTCTACTAATTTTAATTTTTCTTGGAATTGACGTTTTGCTTTCGCCATATGTCCTGGATACCATTGTATTGTCATTGATTATTCTCCTAACACTTTATCTGCTCTCAGTGTACCATAAAGACATAACCGCACGAAAAAAGTTGGTAAAAGAGGCTATCTCTCTACCAACTTTTTTATTCATCAGCTATTGTTGCTCATCAATACTTCCAAAATGGTTGAACGGGAAGAATCTATAAGTTGTTTTTCCTGTAATTGTATCTCCTGAAACAAAACCGAAATAACGGCTATCTCTGGAATTACCTCTGTTATCTCCCATTACAAAATACTGATTTTCTGGTACTGTTTCTACACCTTGTAGTGATTCTAGAGAAAATTCATTGATTGTACCACCAATAACGTCTTTTGAGTCACTGCTATCTATTTCTATTCCATCAAGGTATGGTTCATCGACTTCTTCATCATTGATATAGAGCGTTTCATCACTATATCTAATCTCATCCCCCGGCAATCCGATAATCCGTTTAATATATTGCTTTTCAGGATCATCTGGTGCCGGAAAAACAATAATATCGAAGCGTTCATAATCACTGAACTTATTAAGTAACAATTTGTCTCCATCTTCTAAAGTAGGAGCCATAGATTCACCTTCAACACTCACTGGAGCGTATAAAAACATTTGTACAAGATAAAAGACACCTGTCAGAATTACAATGTATAACACCGTACTAACAAGTTCTTGAAGAAAAGTACGTTTTTTTTCAGGTTTTTTCTTGTTATTCTTTCCATACTTACTTTTTCTTGGTTCAAATCCACTTTCTTCATATTGTTGATCACTCATCAATCAACCTTCTCTCTAACTTAATTCGTTAAAAAAACAATTAAATGTTATCTTTGTTATTAAATAAACCCATAACTTTATCTCTCAATTAATAAAACTTTATTTTTTCAGAAGGATAATACATCATAATGATTTCGCCAAGCACTTCTTCACTAGATATACTACCATAAAATCGGCTATCATAACTATAGCGACGATTATCTCCCATTACAAAGTAATGACCATCAGGGACTTCATTTGCATTATCATTTATCATGGTAAAATTTGATGTCCATAAACCTGGTTCATCTGAGATTTCCGAGCGATTCAAAAAGGGCTCTTTAACTACTTTATTATTGATATACAGCTTATCTTGTTCATATCTCACAGAATCTCCTGGGAGACCAATCACTCTTTTAACCACTGTTTTATTCATTGGGTCTGTAAAAACAACGATATCAAACCGATCAATACTAGAAACTGTAGACATGACCACTCGATCATTAGGATTTAAAGTAGGATACATTGAAATTCCTGTCACATCTGTAGGAATAAAAATATATAATCTTAAAAACACTAGGATCAATGCTATACCAAATAAGACTCTCCCAATGCGTAATCGTCTTGATCTTTCAAGACATTTTTGCATATACATCCTCTTCCTCATATATTATCTGGTAACCGAATAATTAATTATAGCTTACAGTTTCAGGTATTATCAAGTTATTTTTAATCATTTCTTATATATTGTAAGTAGCTTCCAAAACAAAACGATTTATGCATTCACATAAATCGTTTTGAGACATTACTTGGATTGTAAATATTTAATTGCTTCATTATATTGTGTGTCATTCTCTTCGATCAAAGCTCTTAATGCTTCTACTAAAGCGCTCGACGTTGCACCAGTAACAATTCCATCAGCGTCAAGTTCTTTCGTATTTTGAAATGCTTTGACTGCCTCTACTGTTTGATCGTTAAATTGACTGCTTGCTTCATCTACCTCATAACCTAATGCTTTAAGGATGGCATTAAGATTTTTCACTTCATCAGATGTATCCCCAGACTGATAAGTTTCCTCACTATTGATCAATAATAAAGTCTGATAATCAGGCATTGCGACTTCTATATCTGGTGATATTCCTTTTTCGTTAATCCATTCACCATTTGCAGTAAGCCATTTACCAGTTGTATATTTCACTTCCCCATCTCCTGTTAAAGGCGCAACATTCTGAATTGTTCCTTTACCAAAAGTTGTCTGACCAATCAAAGGAATACCAGCAGATTCGCTCATTGCTCCAGCTAAAATCTCAGAAGCACTAGCACTACCTCCATCAATTAAGAGCACTGCTTCACCATCGAATTTGAAAGAACCGTACTGTTCAGAATCAGCTGTATAAACAACGGGATCTTCTCCACGAATTTCAGATTGCATCAATGGCTTACCATCTTCAACAAAAATATTTGACATCTGTAAGGCAATATCTAGTAGTCCTCCGGGATTCCCTCTTACATCAAACACAAATTTTTCGGCACCTTTATCGTCTAAATCTTTAATTGCAGTAACTAGCTCTTCATAAGTTGGACGATTAAAGTTCGTAATTTGAATATAACCTATAGAAGAATCTGATTCGTCTAACTCGTATACTACGGATTCAACAGGAATAGCATCTCGAGTGATCGTAACAGTAAATTCTTCTTCAGAACGTTGAAGTAATAATTCTACTTCTGAATCTTTAGGTCCGCGAATTAAGGCAACTGCTTCCTGTAAAGAGAGGTCTGCTACAGATTCACCGTCAATTTCTGCTATTTTATCATTTGCTTGTAATCCAGCTTTTTCAGCTGGAGAACCACTAATTGGAGAAACAATTCTAACAAATTCTCCTTCTTTCATAACTTCAGCACCGATTCCCTCAAATTCACCTTGGGTATCCTCTTGTAATGAAGTTGATTGACTTGCATCTAGATATGCAGTGTACGGATCTCCTATCGCTCCAGCCATTCCTTCTAACGCACCTTCAATAAGAGTGTCTGGATCAACTTCTTCAAAATAGTTTGCAAGTAAAATTGAATATAATTCATCTACTTGATTTAATTCAGTACTTTGAGAATTAGTACTAGCCTCATCATCTTGCACTGATTCTTGTGTCATATTTTCAGGAGTAGTCTCTATTAATCGAGAAAACGACAATGTTCCAATTACTCCAACAATTAACACAATAATTAAAGAAGTGATATATACAAAAAGGCTAACCTTTTTAGTGTGTTTTTGTTTATTTGGTTCTTGTTCCATATCTTTCCTCTTTTCTTAATACGCACCGACCAAACCGTTCTATTATATAAATAATCAATTAATTTGCAGTGCTGTTTCAAGTGCAATAATCATCATATCATCAAATGTCTTTTCACGTTCTTCAGAAGTAGTTTCTTCTCCAGTAAGCAGATGATCACTAATCGTAAGAAGCGAAAGAGCTTTTTTATTGTATTTTGCTGCAAGAAGATAAAGACCTGCAGCTTCCATTTCTACAGCCAGAACACCATAATCCGCTAGTTTCATCTTATCTAATTCTTTATTGTAAAAACGATCCGCACTCAACACATTACCAACTTTAATCTTCATACCTTTTTTTGAACCTATTTCGTAAGCTGTCTTGAGCAAATCAAAGTCAGCAATAGGAGAAAAATCTACTTGATTGTCGAATGTATTCTTTATAACGCTAGAATCAGTTGTTGCTGCTTGAGCTAATACAACATCTCGTATTTCGACTTCTTTCTTCATACCTCCGGCAGATCCTACACGCATAAGTGTTTCAACACCGTATTCTTGGATCAGCTCTTCTACATAAATCATAATAGAAGGAATCCCCATACCAGTGCCTTGAACGGATATTTTTTTTCCTTTATAAGTGCCTGTGTATCCAAACGCATTTCGAACCGTGTTATATTGTACAACGTCCTCTAAAAACGTCTCCGCTATATATTTTGCTCTAAGTGGGTCCCCTGGCAATAGAACAGTTTCTGCGATATCTCCATTTTTTGCATTAATATGTGTACTCATATTTATATCTCCTTTATTTTTTCAGTGTGAATCATTATCAATATATTGATTCCAAGCCTCGTCATAGACATCCATATTTGGTAAATAGTGACCATTCAATTCAAGATAAGCACTGATTTCATTATAATCTTCACTTTGCTTTGGAAAACTACCGTCATCTTCTACAGCATTCGCAAAGAGCGTAATCTCATCTTTTTTGTTTGGATCTCTACGGGTCATTAAGTAGTGGTAAAACGATCTTTTCATGCACTAGGCCTCGATTCTTTATTAGCTTCTTGCCATTCTGATCGTTCTTTTTTTTCTTGTTTATAGCGTCTAGGATTCTTTTTATAGAATTCCTGATGTTCTTCTTCTGCTTTATAAAAAGTTTCAGCTTTTTGGATTTTTGTAACAATTGGTTCCTTGTATCTGCCGCTTTGCTCTAACTGATATTTAGAATCTTTCGCTATTTTCTTTTGTTTGTCTGTATAATAGAAAATAACTGGACGATAGCTGTCTCCTCTATCCATAAATTGTCCCATTGCATCAGTAGGATCTGTTTGATTCCAATAGATTCCAACTAATTCTTCATAGCTGATTTTTGCGGAATCAAATACAATCTCTACCGCTTCAGTGTGACCAGTAGTTTGAGATTTCACTTCTTCATACGTAGGATTCTCAACATGTCCTCCAGTATAGCCTGAAGTAACAGAAATAATGCCATCTTGTTCTTCAAAAGGCTCCACCATGCACCAGAAGCAACCCCCAGCAAATATTGCTTTTTCCATTTTCCAATCATTCCTTCTTCACTATATTTCTGCCCGATTTATTAAATTATTTCTGTATCTTATCTGAAATAGTGTATCATCTTACTGCATCAAGTGGCAAATGAATATTTAGTCTAATATCATTTTCTTGTAGGTTGATACGTTCAAGTGAAAATTGTGTACCATTATCTAACGAAAATTCATTTAAATTAACAACGATAAACTGATCTTCACTATCTATTGCTATCCATTCCGGAAAATCTACTTGTCTAGATATTTGAGCCATTGCAAAGCTTATAGGTAAGTTCAAAGAGCCTATATTTAAAGATTCACCTCGAAGCTGTAGATTTCCATTTTCCAGTACATAAGGTGTCATAAATAGTGAAAATTCAATTGGAAATCCGAACACTTCTATTTCACCACTTAGTTCAGCAGAGTCCTCTAAATCAAACCTAAACCCTTCAAATTCTCCATCCAGTTCCTGATTTAAATATTCATTTGTCAATCTAGTTACATCTTCTTTAGTCGTACTGACTTCAAAAATAAGATCCTCTTCAGATGTTGCAAAAGGTTCTGTGTTTTCTTCTCCCACTTTTACTGGTTGGAGCTGTACAAACAGCCATATTAATAGCCCAATTAATAATCCTATCAATATAAGAAAGGCCCATTTCCATAGATTAATTTGTTTCGTTTCTTTTTCTGTTTTTTTTGATCGCTGTTCAGCCAAAATACTTTCCCCTTTATTCTTTTTTCAGCTTATTGACTACTGAATAATCAGATTTTTCAAATCTGTTTCAATTAAATCATATAAAGCATCTGCCATAATCTGGTAACCTCTGTCATTAGGATGAAACAAATCTTCTTTATATAAATAAGGATGATTTTCATCTTCAATCTCATTTACATCGTCTACAGTATCCGAGTTGCTTCTTGTTTCATCAGGAAATTCAGCAGGATTAAATAATGAATCTATTTCAACAAAATTTACATTTTCTGTTTCTTCTGCTATCTGTTTAGTTCTAGAATTCCATGTATCAAAAACTTTTTGAAGTTGAGAGAATTCATTGAAATAATAATGGTAAGGATTATACAATCCATAAATGTAAATAATTGCTTGATTATTCAGCTCACGAATAGTTGAAAAAATAATTTTTACGTTTTCCTCATATGATTGAATCGTAGACTCAAAATCTTCCAATGAACCATTCAAACCTACTTTATCCAGATTATTGACGATATCATTCCCACCAATTGTCAATGTTATGATATCTGCTTGGGCTAATCCCGACTGAACTGTTTCATCTTCCTCAAGTAAGGTCAATAACTGTTCAGTTGTATCTCCAGAATGTCCATAATTCTGAGTTTCAACTGAACTCACCATCGAATCACTTCTCAATTGCTCAGCAACTAATGGTACATATCCCCCTCTTTTCGTACTATCTCCAACACCTTCAGTCAGAGAATCACCAATAGCTACTATATTAAGTGAAACTCTTGAAAATTCTTGATTACTCAGATTTTCGCTAGAGTTATTTCCCGAATTCGAACTGTTTGAAATAAAAGTCAGCAAACCATAACCGGCAGTTGCTGATAATATAATAACTAAAATACTGGAAATAAAAAGTTTTAAATGTTTCATGAATAACCTTCCTTAATTTTAATAAATGCTGATTAATTACCTAGTACTTTCTCTCAATATTTAATAAGATTTCATTTTTGAGATTCGCATTATTAACTATAAATGTGATATACTATTCCTATCAAAAATCATTGGTTTCTACTTGAAAGTACTCAAAAGATAGTATACCAAATTATCATTATGACGTACAGAAATGAAGTCAGTTACAGGAGGTTTATTATGTCAGATAACACACCGGAAAAATTGATGTCGCGAGGATATCTTATCTGGAATGAAGTTTTAAACGCAATCACACATGGTTTAGGCTTTTTACTAAGTATAGTTGGACTAGTATTCTTGGTTAAAAAAGGACTTGAAATGGGCGGAATTGTAGAAGTTACTTCCTATGTTGTATATGGAACTACACTAATTTTACTTTATCTATGCTCCACTTTATATCATAGTCTTACTTTCACAAAAGCTAAACAAGTAATGAGAATCTTGGATCACAGTAGTATTTTTCTCTTAATTGCTGGTACCTATACTCCGTATACTTTGATTACGATTTCTGGTCGGTTAGGCGTATTATTAGCCGTTATGATATGGTCAATCGCCTTACTAGGTGTCATATATAAAACTGTCTGGTTCAAGAAATTTCAAGGATTATCTTTATGGATATATATTATCATGGGATGGATTTCATTATTCTTTCTTAATTATTTATACCAAGGATTAGGACTTGAGGGTTTCATCTGGCTGGTAGCTGGCGGCTTATCTTTTACTGTCGGAGCTATATTTTATCGTATGAAATATGTACGTTTCATGCATGTTGTGTGGCATTTATTCGTACTAAGCGGTACCGTTTGTATGTTCTTCTCAATTTATTTATACACTTAAAATTATTAAAAAGAAAAAAGCACAAGCAGATTAATAGTCTGCTTGTGCTTTTTTCTTTATTTTCTTTTATAAATCAGAAAAGTATGAGCATGAATATTATGCTCGTCTACTATTCCCATTCTTTTTTCAATTATTTCAAAATCATCGTAATTAATTTCTGCCATCATAGTGTCACCATCAAACTTATCATGTATCAATGTTTTATACAGCATATCAACCTCTGATTTAAATAATTCAAAAATATCTGCTCCTCCAATAATATGGATCGGCTTATCAGTTTCAGCAATATACTCTAGAACTTCTTCTTTTGAATGCAATACGAGGACATTATCAATTACTAGATCCTTATTTCTAGTAAGCACAACATTCTTTCTATTCTTGAGTGGTGGGTTAGGAATGGATTCAAAGGTTTTCCTACCCATAAGAACATTTCCAGTCATAGTGATTTCTTTAAAAAATTTCATATCATTTGGTAAATTCCATGGTAATGAACCATTTTTTCCAATAACACCATTTTCATCTTCAGCCCATACAAACGTTAACATTACAACACTCTCTTCTTTAATTGTCTAGTACAACTTTATCAAAACTGCATGGTTGCATCAAACAAATATATTTAGAAAACTCTTTCTTTTTAATAAAATCAGTCATTAAACAGCTCTTGAATAAAGAACTTACTTAACTCTTTTATCGATTCAAACTTATCTTTGTAACAGCAAATAAATGATTATCAACATTCAATGTTGGATTTACATATGATATATAATTTCCAGTTCTACTGTTCTTCTACCTATTATTCAACACTTTAGTTTTTAAACTGCTATGGGTGCTTTGATACCTTTATGAGGTCTATATCCAACAACTTTGATATCATCCATCTCAAACTCAAAAATACTTTTCTTATCTTTATTTAATTCTAAAGTTGGTAGAGTTAGAGGTTCTCTTGATAATTGTTCTTTAATTTGATCCATATGATTCAAGTAAAGATGTGCGTCACCTAATGTATGCACAAATTCCCCTACTTCTAATCCAGTTTCATGAGCAATTAAATGAGTGAGCAAAGCATAACTTGCAATATTAAACGGCACGCCTAAAAAAACATCTCCACTACGCTGATATAATTGACAGCTTAGTTTTCCATCTTGAACATAAAACTGGAATAATGTATGACATGGTGGCAAGGCCATATGCGGAACTTCTTCAGGGTTCCACGCAGAAACAATATGTCTCCTTGAATTTGGATTATTTCTAATTGAATCGATCACATTCTGGATTTGATCAATTGTATTCCCATCGGTTGTTGGCCATGTTCTCCATTGAGCACCATAAACATTTCCTAGTGTTCCATATTTTTCAGAAAATGATTCATCTTTAAGAATTCTTAGGTTGAACTTTTCTTTTTCTTTTTGATACGTTTCATTAAATGCTTCGTCCTGTTGAGATCTAAGACCAAAATTTGTCATATCAGGTCCAGTATAATCTTCTGATCCAACATAACGTTCAAATGCCCATTCATCCCATATATGATTATTATTTTCTAGAAGATATTTTATATTGGTATCTCCTTTTAAAAACCATAATAATTCACTTTTAATCAATTTAAAGTATACTCTTTTAGTTGTTAATAGAGGAAATCCTTTTTGCAGATCAAAACGCATCTGGTGCCCGAAAACAGACTTAGTGCCTGTCCCTGTTCGATCCTCTCGCAGGCTGCCATCGTCTAAAATTCTTTGTGCTAAATCTAAATATTCTTGCTCCATTTTCAATTAGCTCCCTTTATATATATTCACTTAAATATTCCCAGCGTTCCATTTTTTCAGTCAGCTTTTGTTGGAATTTTTTTTGTTTATCACTTAAGTCACCAATCACTGTATAGTCGCTGCCAGCTTGATTCATCTCTTCTTGGATGTTTTCAAGTTCAGCTTCTAAATCAAAAATTTCTTCTTCAATTGTATCCCATTCTTTTTGTTCTAAATAAGTTAATTTGATTTTTTCTTTTTTCTTTTCTTCATTATAGTTCTTTTTTTCAGGCAAATCAGTTTTTACAGGTTGTTTTACTGCCTTTTCTTCTTGTTGCATCAAGTATTCTGACATTTTCCCATAATAGTCGTCAATCTTTCCATTACCTTGAAAAATCAAAAGTTTAGTGGCAATTTTATCTAAAAAATATCGATCATGTGATACAGCAATAACAGCTCCGGAAAAAGTTTGAATATAATCTTCTAATACAGTTAGCGTTTGAATATCTAAATCATTAGTTGGTTCATCAAGTAACAAAACATTGGGTTGCTGCATCAATAATTTTAGTAAATAAAGTCTTCTTTTCTCTCCACCAGAGAGCCGGCTTATAATTGTACCATGAGTTGAACGATCAAATAAAAATTGTTCTAATAGTTGTGAAACACTCAAGCTCGTTCCATCTGCTAACCTGACTTCTTCAGCAACTTCCTGTAAATAAGATATAACTCTCTTATTTTCATCCATCGCTTCATTTGTCTGTGTGTAATAAGCAATCTTAACGGTTTCTCCTACTTCAATAATGCCACTTTCTAGTGGTAGTATCCCTGCAAGAATATTTAAAAATGTTGTTTTCCCAGAACCATTTTCTCCTGTTATGCCGATTCGATCTTTTTGCTGAATTAAAAGATTATACTGATTTAAAATGACTTGCTCATCACGATGAAAAGTTGCCTGTTCTAGTTCTAATACTTTTTTGCCTAGTCGACTGCCTGATAAATTCATATCTAAGGAACCATTCGTATCATATTTAGATACAGATTCCTTTAAATCCGTAAAACGGTCAATTCTAGCTTGCTGTTTTGTTCCTCTAGCTTTTACCCCAGCACGCATCCATGCAAGTTCTTGTTTATATAACTGTTTCTGCTTATGACTCTTCTGGGCAGCAGTTTCTTCTCTTTCAGCTTTCAGTTGAATATAATTCTGATAATTACCAATATATTTTTCAAGTCTTCCATGAGTTAATTCAACTATATAATTCACAACATGATCTAAAAAATATCGATCATGGGTGACCAAAAGCAAAGCTCCTTTATAAGACATCAAAAAATTTTCCAGCCATTTAATCATCTCAAA
The DNA here is from genome assembly GCF_900114235.1 of Marinilactibacillus piezotolerans. Taxonomy (GTDB): domain Bacteria; phylum Bacillota; class Bacilli; order Lactobacillales; family Carnobacteriaceae_A; genus Marinilactibacillus; species Marinilactibacillus piezotolerans. The sequence continues at coordinate 61,014 of NZ_FOSJ01000001.1, forward strand.
ATCTAAGTGGTTAGTCGGCTCATCTAGTATCAGTAAATCCGGTTCTTGTATAAGTACTTGAGCTAATGCGACTCTTTTCTGCTGACCTCCAGATAATTCACCTACAATCAGCTGCATATTTGTAATACCTAAACGATTTAAAATCGCTTTAGCTCTTGCGCTTGAGTTCCAGGCATTTTCACTATTCATTTTTTGTTCGGCTTTAGCAAATATATTTTGAGCTCTTTCATTCATTGGATCTTCTGTCAGCAGCTGAAGGGCTGCTTCATAATTTCGAACGGTTACCATCAGTGGTGTATCTCCATCGAAAACAGTATTTAATACAGTTTGTGATTCATCCAGTGTACTGATTTGTTCTAAATAACCAATTCTATAATCGTTAGGTTGGGTTATATCACCAGTATCTGGTGATAATTGTTTTGTTAGTATTTTAAGTAAACTCGTCTTTCCGGTTCCGTTTACTCCTATCAATCCTATGCGCTGTCCTTCAGTAATTGAGAAAGTTATTGAATCAAATAACTGTTTCATTCCATATGAATGAGTCAAATTTTCGATTTTAAGTTCTTTCATCTAGACCCACTCCTCTTTTCTGTATTACTTATATTCTATCATATACTGGATCCATTGTGCTTCAAAAACAGGAATTAAGTTATAGATATCATACTTGGCTTTTTGTCTTCAAGTTATTCCAAGATTGCTTAATTAATTAAATTTCTATATACTAGACGTAAGCGTATTAATAAATATAACCTCAATACAATAAATAGGAGGATTATCATGACTTCAGGTAAAGTGAAATGGTTTAGTAATCAAAAAGGATATGGATTTATTGAATATAATGAGCATGATGATGTATTTGTTCATTTTACTGGAATTGAAAAAGAAGGGTATAAAAGTCTGGAAGAAGGACAACTCGTTGAATTTTCAATTGTTGAAGGCAACCGTGGTCCTCAAGCAACTAAAGTTCAAGTGATTGAACCTGCATCTGAATGATGATATATACAAAAAGGATTAGACAATTGTCTAATCCTTTTTACTGTATCTAATTTACTACATTGATATTTAAATTATATTTTTCAAGTCGCTGCAAAAAGAGCTGCTGACTATGTTTATTAAGATAAAATACAATTGTTTTCTGATCAGTAGTTAAAGTAACTTCCCCTCCTGGATTGCTTATTACTACTGAGGTTATGTTATCAAGTTCAACTACACGATCTTTAATACCGGCAAAATAACAAAGCTGGAGTTTTTCTTCGCTGATCCTTAAATATGTTTCTTTTTTTAAATAAAATAATATTAATGCAAGTATTAAAAATAAAACGGTTCCCCAGTTAAAGCTTTCAATCGTAGTTGTAAAAACGACTGCCACGCAGAAAGATATAAAAATACTAGAGAGATAGATCGTTTGAAATGCTGGTTCTAAGTTCAATTTTATCTTGATATTAGTTTTAACATTTGATTCTGCTTTTATATTCATTATCTCAATACTCCTACTTAAATTAATCGAAAGGATGACAATATGTTAAAAGTATACACCGATGCTGCTGTAAATGGCAATCCTGGTTCTGCCGGTATAGGCATTGTGATTTCAGGAAATGGGATTTACGAACAGCTTGCTATTCCCTTGTCAGGTAAATGGGATAATCATTCAGCTGAGTGGGAAGCCATGCGTATAGCCATTAAATGGGTAGAAACAAATCATACTCTTAATTCCTTAACTCTATTGTATACCGATAGTCAAGTTGTTGCTCGCTCAATTAGTAAAAAATACGTAAAAAATATTAAATTTAAACCATTTTTAACTGACTGTTTATCTTCACTGAATCATTTTCCTTTTTATGAAATCCACTGGATACCAGAAAAACAAAACAAAGGTGCGGATAATCTTGCCAAACAAGGACTCCAAAAAGCAATAAATAGTTGAAGCATAATTTGTTTTATCCTTATAATTCCAGAAATTAATTTATTTTAACAATGATGGCTTTTTCAAGTTTTTCATCCTTAATTTGAATATTTTTCATTGCAAATCCATATTCTTTAAACATCATAATACTACTTTCGCTTTTATACGCTCTTTTGCTTTCATTAATGTAAAATTCATTCAGATTATTGTAACGATCTATTGGTAAATCAAGTCCTATTTTTGCTGCAATTTTATCGATTGGAGCTTTCCCACTAACTTGCCATGATCCTTGATTAAGCGGTTTAATATCTAGTGAATCTCCTGACATCAAAATATTATCATTAAATTCACCCACGATTTGTTCAAGTAAGTCATTCATTGTGATAATTCCACTCGTTCCACCAAATTCATCAATTACTACAGCAAAACGGTCTTTAGTCTGTTTCATGTTACGAAACAAAACATCTGCTTTTACAGTTTCTAAAACATAATTTACTGGTCTAATAATTATGTTCTTCAAGTATTCTATATCCTTGTCATTTACTCTAAAGTAATCTTTAGTATAAAGAATACCTATAATATTATCTGTAGATTCTTTACAAACAGGATAAATAGAATGCTGTCCCTCGCGGATGGTTTTTTCCCAGTTTTTTTCTGTATCATCCATCCATAAAAAAACAACTTCAGTTCTATGGGTCATAATATTTTCTATTGATATATCATCAAATTCAAAAACATTATGGATCATAGTCTCTTCATCTGGAAGTATTTGACCCTTTTTAGCTCCGATATCTAACATTAATCGAATTTCTTCTTCTGTATTTTCGTTTTCATCCTCGTTTGTGTTTAATCCAAATAAACGCACAATACCCGTTGTAGATGCAGAGAATAATCGAACGACCGGGGTAAACATTTTGGAAATAACAGACACTAGTCCTGACAAGAATAGAGCAATCTTTTCTGGATTTTTTAATGCGATTTGTTTAGGAACCAATTCTCCCAGTACAACAGTGAAGTAAGTAAGTAGTAAGGTTATAACCACCAAAGAAATAATACTAAGTACGGCCTCTGGAATAGCAATGCCAATAGAAGATAAGAGACTGACTAACCGGCTGGAAAAGTTCTCGGTAGCAACAGCACTGCTAAGTAAATTAACTAACGTTATTCCAATTTGTATGGTAGCTAAAAAATCTGAGGAATTCTCAGTTAATTTTTTTAATCGAACAGCTCGTTTATCTCCATTTTGAGCCATACGTTCTAATTTGTTGTCATTAATTGTGATCACTGCAATTTCAGCGCTGGCAAATATTGCATTTAAAAATATAAAGATGAACTGCAGTGCTAATAACCACACCAATGAAATATCTGACAAGTAAACACCCTCCATTAACATTTATCTATTTACTTTATTATAAACTAATTTCATTTAAATTTCTCTCATAGATATCTTTCTGATTAAATCCACCAATTTTTTACTTAAAGCATTTATTGAAAAATCAATTTTTATAGTATATTCTTTTTATCTTAAATCTTTATTAATTCAAATACGAAATATTGATTATAAGGTATGGTTAGTCTATTATTGATAAGAAATGGAGGCTTGTAATTTGCATAATAATCTAGCTAGTTGGATCATTAGTTTTATAAAAGGTATGTTTATAGGGTCTGGTGCTATCTTACCTGGAGTAAGTGGTGGAGCATTGGCAGCAGTTTTCGGGATTTATGAAAAGTTGATTCAGTTTATTTCTAATATCAAAAAAGATTTCTTATACAATATATTATATTTTTTACCCGTTGGTTTAGGTAGTTTGTTTGGAATTGTTATATTAGCTCGTCCCATAGAGTCGCTTCTTGTTAATCATCCTGTCTATATCCTGCTCTTTTTCATGGGATGTATCTTTGGGACGGTTCCTCTTTTGTATGCGCAAGCTGGCATACATGGACGTACTATCAAACATCTTGTTCTTACAATACTTACTGCAGTGATATCTTTCATTCTTCTTGTATCAGCAAATGTTTTTTTAGATATACAAGTAGCACAAACGACTTTTACTTGGATATTAGTTGGAATGATTTTCGCATTTGGATTTATTGTCCCAGGTTTAAGTCCGTCTAATTTTCTCATATACATGAATTTATATGAACCATTGACTGGTGCTATAGGAGATTTGAATTTTTCTATACTGATACCTGTATCATTCGGAATAGTACTTTGTGTAATCATATTCTCAAAACTGATTAACCATTTAATGAATTTATACTATACAACGATATTCCACTTTATTTTAGGGATTGTTATTGCTTCTACAGTAATCATTTTTCCTACTATGGAACAATTCAGTGCTTTAACGATTAGTGAAATTATATTCGCCTTTATACTTGCCGCATTAGGTCTTTGTCTCGGACTTTGGATGGGTAAACTGGAAACAAAATATAAGTCGGAAGATTAATTTTCATTAATGTAGCTAACACGATAAGAATTCAAAATAACATCTGCTGAACAAAAATGTTTTTAAACAGCACTGTATTGTAGAAATCTGACTTAATAAAATAGATTTAAAGTACAATAAAACTCCCTGAAGTATGATTTGGCTTCAGGGAGTTTTATTATGACAATTTTATTCGTAAAGGTTTATTAAATAGACTTGTAATCTTCTTTCAGCAATGCCATTAAAAGACCGTTAACATACTTACCGTTGATATAATACTGTTGTTTCTTTTCGCCTTCAATTTGAAATCCAACTTTTTCATAAACATGAATCGCTTTTTTATTATAATCTACAACATCTAAATTGATTTTATTCAAATTCAGTAAATTGAATCCATATTCTACTATCAGCCGAGTTGAATCAGCTGCATGTCCATTCCCTTGATGATAAGGGTCCAGCATAATTCCAAATGTCCCCGTTCTATGTCTGAAATTAAGATTAAAAAGCGCAGTATATCCTATTTTTTCATCATTCTGATAAATAATAAATTCTCTTATCGAATCATCCGTTTGTCTATCTTCATAGTCTTTTAAGATTTTTTCTTTAGTCGTATAAGGTTCACCACACCAGTACTGCATAATATCATTGTTCTTTCTCATTTTATGAATGAAGTCTAAATCATGCTTTTCTACTGTTCGAATTTGTAATTTATCTGTCAAATTGCTGCCTCCTATTTTTTTATATAATCCTTTAGAAAATGTTAAAAGTTATCTCTTACCCCAATACTGGAAATAATCCGTTCTTAAATAGCCATTATAAAGTTTACGCTTCTTAGTTGCTCTTTCTCCATAATGTTTTTCAAAATCCAAATCACTTGTAATAATATATTTACTCCAAGTTTTAAGCGGTCTAAAAGCTGTACCCATATCTTTATAGATTTGAGCCGCCTGTTCAAGATCTCCTAATCGCTCTCCATAAGGAGGATTTGCAACCATTACTCCAAATTCTTTATCCGTGGTAAAATCTTTGACTTGCATCTGTTTAAATTCAATACTATGAGAAAGACCTGCTTCTAAGGCATTCTCTTTAGCAATTTCTATCATTTTATGATCAATATCGGTTCCAAGTATGTCTAGTTCAGCATCATAATCTGCTTGTTCTTCTGCTTCCTGTCTGATTTTTTCCCACATTTCTTTGGGCATCCAATCCCACTCTTCACAAAGAAACGAACGATTAAATCCCGGTGCAATATTATGACCAATTAAAGCAGCTTCGATTGCTATCGTTCCTGATCCACATACTGGATCAACGAAAGGACGATCTTTTCTCCAAGTTGTCAACATGACTAGTGCAGCAGCCATATTCTCTTTTAGCGGTGCTCCACCTTTGCCGGTCCGGTAACCTCTTTTAAATAAACTAGGTCCTGTCGTATCAATTGTAAGTAAAACTTTATCTTTCAAAATAGCCACTTCAATTGGAAACTTAGCCCCAGTTTCCGGTAACATGCCACGACGATGATAAACCTCTTTAAGCTTATCCGCTATAGCTTTGTTAACAATTCTTTGAACATCCGGAACACTATACAATGTAGATTTATGTGATTTACCTGAGACAGGAAAAGCGGAATCTATTGAAAGATATGCATCCCACGGTAAACTTTTTGTCTGTTCGAATAATGAATCAAAAGTCTTTGCCTCAAATTCACCAACAATAATTTTTACCCTATCTGCAGTTCTTAACCACAGATTGGTTTTAGCTATATCTTCTTTTTCTCCCTCAAAACGAACGCGACCATTTTCGACTTGTGCTTGATAGCCTAATTGTTTCAATTCTTTTCCTACTAGAGCTTCGATTCCACTTGCTGCAGTTGCTAAAAGCTTATAGCTCATAATATATAACCCTTCCTTTTCCTTTTATAGTTTTATTTAAACCATTACACCAGTCAAAATCGCTATTCCTACAATATAAATATAAGATGAAAATTTAGAGATTTTTCTATTTCGAATCAATTCTTTAAGATTTTCTGCTTTATAAATATTTAATAATCTGACAATGAGCTCTATCGCTTCCGCAATCAATAGTAGTATAGCAATTATCCTAACTATCGAATGATTATAAGTTAACCATAAACTAATTAAAGTATATCCAAAGAGTAGAAAAAATTGAAACAAGAAAATTCTGCCTACCACTTTTTTCTTTTTATTAAGTTGATTTCCAAGCATTGAAGTCATTAGTACCACTGTCATTTGAATTTCTTTTTGTTTTTCCAGCTTTGACTTAGTCAGACCCATTATAAGATAGACTCCAATCATTATCCCATAGATAACCATCAGAATGTTAAGTATTTCTTTCATTATTATTTTTAGATCCTTTCTATAATTGTTTTAGGACAAAAATAAATCCTCCCTATGCAGGGAGGATATAACCTGAATGAGTTGATGTTTATCTAGCAACTACCTAAAAGATAGTTGCTATACATCATAAACAAATGTGCAAATTACTATAAGCCATGTTCTGTCTAGAGAAAACGATCAGGAATGTTTTCTCCGAGATAATCATCTGTCTGCAATCGAAATTGCCTCTTCTCTCTGTTCATTTCCAGGAGAAAAGTGCCCCTACCATATGTTTGGGTTGCTCACTCGAGGGGTTTACCGCGTTCCACCAGCAGCGTTTCCCCTGCTGCTTCGTCACTGTGGCACTTTCAAGAATACTCAGGCATAGCTAAGCCTTAGCCTTTTTTTCTGCCGTCATCCATTAATGGAGCCGCAGCTTATTTTTTCGCTGCGCACGAACACTACAAACATCTCAGTTTGTGTGAGCATGGACTTTCCTCACATTGAAAACAATGCGCGATTATCCGTAATTTACACATTAAATATTAATTATTTATTCATCATCTAATTTTGATCCAAAAACATGTCGCTCTAGATTTGATAACCTTTTTAAAATATCAAAATTAGTCACTGAAGAACCATTTTGATTCTGACCCTGCGGTTTTGCAGCTGCCTGTTTAGATAATTCATCTAATTTATTCATCAGGCGATCATTTTCAGACTTTAGTTGTTCAATTTCACTTTGAAATGATTCATAATCTCGAATCACTACATCTAAGAACTCATCTACTTCAGTTTGGTTATAACCGCGCATGGTAGTTTTAAAATCTTTTTCAACAATTTCTTTCTGAGTCAATTCTCTGTTCATTATTTTGCACCTCTGGTTTCTTCGATTGCTCTTTAATACATTTTATACTGCTTAAAATTTAGAAAAAAACATTTTAACTGCTTCTACATTTTAATTGTACCAAATTATACTCGTAAATAAAAGCTAGCTTTCAAAATGATTTTCTTCATACTCCGAAACAAAGGCTTGTAATTCATCAAAAGTTATAAAATCTAATTCATAATCATGTGAAATTTTGAATTCATTAATCATATCTAATAGAAACTTGGGTTTTCCTTCAGACTCGGTATCATAGAACAATAAGCATCCTTCTGTATGATCTATTAAAAACTGCTGATTTCCTTTAAGCTGCATAGGGTTTTTGTAAGGATAACTGGATGTATGGTTACTATAATCTGCCTTTGCAATAATTTTATCAAACAATACACGATTTCCTTCTTTCCAGTTTTCAGCAAATCCCGAATATGGCAATAATACTCCAAGTTTAATATCTTCATAAATTTCCTGTAATTCTAAAACAATTTCACCAACCCATAGTTCAGTACCAAGTTGTGCACTGATTAATACCCATTCCAGCCCAGTCTCAATATATTCAATCAATCTATTTTTCAAGTATTTTTTAATATAAAATAGCTTTGGATCATTTTCTGTGAAAATACTTAATTCATAGGATCTATATCCACTTACATATAAATTTTTGATAAAAATTCACACCTTTCTTTCCTTACCGTTCATTTGTTTGGTATTATACTAGTTAATCATCCTTAAAGGAGCGTGAAGTCATTGAGCCTTAACTATCCAAATGGGCGACCTTATCATGTCAATGGTGACAAACAGGCGCAAAAAAAGCAAGTAAAATCCAAAAAACCAGATTATAGCAATCGAGGGATGACCTTAGAAAGTGATCTTAACATAACAAATGAGCAATATCTTATAGCCAAAAAGGCCGTAATCCATAAAAAACCGATCCCTATCCAAGTTGTTAATGTAAGCTATCCAAAAAGAAGTGCTGCTAAAATTACAGAAGCTTATTACCAAAAAGCATCTACGACGGATTATAATGGTATCTATAAGGGTTTTTACTTAGATTTTGAGGCTAAAGAAACTAGAAACAAGACTTCCTTTCCGTTAAAAAACTTTCACGAACATCAGATACTGCATATGCGAGCTTGTATGGAACAAGATGGAATTTGCTTTATTATTATAAGATTCAGTTCATTAAATCGTGTATTTGTATTGTCTTTTGATCATTTGGACAAGTGGTGGAAACAGCAAAAAGAAGCATTAGGCAAGAAATCTATTCCATTAAAGAGTATTATAGAAGAAGCATATGAGATTTCTTATGGCATTTCTCCACGTCTTCCCTATTTAGAAGCTGTAGATAAAATTATTAAATCAAAGAAATCTTAATAAATACTTTGTAAAGTATTATTGTAGTATTAAACTAAGACTAGGATTTTACCTAATATTGATATCCGTCTTATATGTATAATTTTCTAGCAACATACGTAAATTCCCTTTTAACTTTAAAGGATTAGAACTGTAAAGGAGAACAACATGTCTGATAATAATATGTCTCGTATTAAAAATAAACAAAATAATCAACAGAAAAAAAAGAAAAACAATAAAGGTAAAAAGAAAAAATCATGGTTTAAACGTATCTTTCTAACTTTGATTGGTTTGTTTTTACTAGCTTTAGTAGCAGGAGGAAGCTTATTTGCCTATTATGCTTCTAGCGCGCCGGAATTAACTGAGGAGGATTTACTTGGGAGTTTTTCTTCTGATTTGCTTGATTCGAACGGAGATGTTTTTTACACGCTTGGAGCAGAGACAAGAGACTTTGCTGAAGCAGATGAATATCCGGAAGTCATGAAAGAAGCGATGACTGCTATTGAAGATCAGAATTTCTATAATCATTTTGGAATAGATCCTATTGGTATCGGACGAGCTGCATTTGGTTATGTTACAAATTTGGGAGAAATTTCTGGTGGCGGAAGTACAATAACTCAGCAGTTAGTCAAGTTAGCGGTATTCTCTACTGCTCGCTCTGATCAAACTCTGAAAAGAAAAGCTCAAGAAGCTTGGTTGGCTATTAAGCTTGAACGCCAACTTTCAAAAGAACAAATCTTGACTCTATATATGAATAAGATTCCTATGGCTGGAAATGTCTATGGAATATCAACTGCTTCTGAAGAGTATTACGGAAAACCTGTAGAAGAACTCGAATTACACGAAGCTGCACTATTTGCCGGAATGGCACAAGCGCCAAATAGATATAATCCATACGTAAATCCTGAAGAGGCCTTGAATCGCAGAAATGTTGTATTGAATGTTATGCGTGATAATGGAGACATCACTGCCGAAGAAGCTGAAACAGCTAAAGCAATACCTATTGAAGAAGGCTTAGTTGAACGTTCAGATAGTAGCCTTAATAGTCAAATGTTTGATAGCTATTTAGTTGAAGTATTAGAAGAAGTCGAAGAAAAAACAGGTTTAAATCCTGCTACTGCTGGTTTAACAATTCAGACAAATATTGATATGGATGCTCAACAAGCAGCATTTGATATTGCCAATAGTGAAGAATACGTGAATTTTCCTGATGATGAGTTGCAGACAGCTATTTCATTGGTAGATGTCAATACTGGTCAAGTTAAAGCTTTAGTTGGTGGCCGCAAGCAAGAAGGACAGTTATTAACAAATAGAACAACTAATACTGACCGACAAACTGGTTCTACGATTAAGCCGTTAACTACTTATGGTCCTGCTATCGAATATAATAAATTCTCAACTTATCATCAATTGGTTGATGAGGAATGGTCTTATCCTGATGGTACATCGTTAAGAAACTACGATGGTAATTATGTCGGACAATTAAGTATGCGAGAAGCCTTAGTAGATTCTCGAAATGTACCTACTGCCAGACTCTTTGCTGAAGAAGTTGATCGTGCTGATGCAACGGAATTTGTAGAAAACCTTGGTTTAGATACGAGTCTCATGTCAAAAGAAGGAGGTTTAGTAGATTCTAATGCAATCAGTGGAACAGCTAGCCCACTGCAGATGGCTTCAGCTTATAGCGCTTTTGCAAATGGAGGTAGTTATACTGAACCTTATACTGTTTCTAAAGTGACTACTCAAGATGGACAAGAAATAGATCTGACTCCTGAAACAAACCAAGCTATGTCAGATTATACGGCATATATGATTACAGACATGCTGAAGGATGTGGCAACAAACTATAATAGTTCAGTTGGTATACCCGGTGTTCCTCAAGCTGGCAAAACCGGAACAACTAATTATACTTCTGTTGAAATTGAAGAACATAACCTCCCATCTGATGCTGTTCCCGATTCTTGGTATATAGGTTATACTTCTAATTATTCATTATCTGTCTGGACAGGTTATGATAAAAAATATGAAGAAGGACACTGGCTAAGCAATAACGATGGTACTCGTCAGTTACCACGAGATATCTATCAAGCATTAATGAGTCAAGTATCGGAAGGATTAGATAACTCCGACTGGACAAAACCTTCTTCCGTTTCTGAAGTTAGTGTTGAAGATGGATCAGATCCGGCACAGTTACCCGGTCCAAACACACCTGAAAGCGAAATTGTAACTGAATTATTTGTTGCAGGTACAGAACCTTCTGAAATCTCAACAACTTATGGTGAAGATCTGACTGCCCCTACTGGCTTATCAGCTCAGTTTGATGAAGAATCTAATGAAATAGCTATTAACTGGGATGAATATACATTAGAAAATGAAGACGAAGACGTCACTTACCTATTATCCATAAATGGCGAAGAAATTTCACTAGATGAAACAGAATATACAGTTTCAGAACCTGATAGTGGAAATGTTCAGATCAGTTTATCTGTCCAAGCTTATGGAAATACTGGTCCTGCTGCTACTACTTCTGTAACTGTGCCAGAGCCTGAGGAGGAAGAGCCTGAAGAAGAACCTGATGTAGTTCCAGAAGAACCCGCTGAAGAGGAAGAAGAAAATTCTGATGAAGATGTCGAAGATACTCCTGATGACCCAGAAGAAAATTCCGATAATCCAAGTGAATCAGAAGATACTGAAGACAATAATTCTAATAATAATGAATCCAACAATGATGACAATTCTTCTAATCCACCTTCTGATGACTCTAACACCAATACAGACCAAGATGAAGAATAAATAAAAGGTAGTGAACAGCTGATAAACAGCTTGTTCACTACCTTTTTATTTTTACTTGTCCTCATCTTTGTTTGAATGGTTAAAAAGGTTTTGACCCCTCAAAGCTTTTATCGCTACATATATAGTCCAGATACCACAGATAACGCCCAAACTCCCAATTATGGGGTCAAGCAATAACACATAACTACCTAAAAGAACTAGCAATATAGCAATGATCAATAATAATAAACTTTTGTTTCTACTCATATATAATCTAACTTTCTTTTTGGACTGATATTCAAATACATATGTTACATTTTATAGTATATCAAGCCACTTACAATAGCAACACTATATATGTGAATTACATCTCTTTGCTAAAGCGATCGCCCTTAAATGCTTGTGTGTATGTATCCTGCAAATCACACATACTTGAACGAATATTTCCTATCAGACCGCGACGACTTGTATATGTGAACTTTTATTTAAATCTTTAATACAGATTACAAAGTGATTTTTATGCGTTCGGTACTCAACTTATTCAGAAAGTCATTCTATTAGTTACTATAGAGCACTACTGCATACAAAGAGAACAATCACTAAATTTTGTATTATATCAGCATTTAAAAAGGCATTTATCAGCATCCTATAAAAGATGAAGGTTAACTGTTAAATTTAATAACCTTTTCCATTGACAAAAGAGAACATGTGTTTATAATGTATTATAAACACATGTTCTCTTTTTATATCAGAAAGAAATGGAGCTATAGTTATGGAAATTATAATGGTTGAAGGAATAGTTGTATCTGAAGAAATTAAAGTTTTAAAAACGGATAAAGGTATCCCCTTATGCTGCTTTACATTTTCAGCTAATTCTACTAAATTAAACTGTTTGATAACAGGAAAAATAGCTTATGCCTTTCTTTATGAAGTTGAACATAATACAGAACTTTCTCTAACCGGTAAAATTAACCGGAAAAATCAGTTTGTCGTCCTTCAATATTATATTTTAAAAAAGCCAACCTACTTTGGAAAAATATTTAATTACAAAGGGCATACTTTACCCTTTTCCAAAAATCATTAAACAGCATTTTCTATGGCAATCATTAAAACGGAACCTAAAAGAGCTGCATCAAATTAATGATGCAGCTCTTAACTCTCTCTATTGACTGGGCTACCAGGATTCGAACCTGGGGAATGACGGGATCAAAACCCGCTGCCTTACCGCTTGGCTATAGCCCAATATTAAGGGCGACTGATGGGGATCGAACCCACGAATGCCGGGACCACAACCCGGTGCGTTAACCACTTCGCCACAACCGCCATAATTTTTTTCAGTAGCTAATAATTACACTACCTAAAAAATACCATACTTCTTAAGGTTTCAAAAACGCTCAAATCACAACAACATGAATATAATACAGTATAATTCTAAATGTGTCAATTTTTTTTAGATTACTTTTAACTTTGCTCTTCTTTCTCTAACTTATTTTAAAGCTAAACTATTTTAACGCAGAAATAATATAAAAATTTAATTTATTCTTTGCTCTCTACTTATTATTCTATAAAACAAAAGCCCTATAAACATTGATAAATCAACATTTACAAGACTTTTAAACTTCTCTCAATTTGTTTTATATTTACCCCAAAAAGGAGAATGAGGGATTCGAACCCTCGATACGGTTTAACCCGTATACACGCTTTCCAAGCGTGCTCCTTAAGCCACTCGGACAATTCTCCAAAACAAAACTCCGCAAGCAGGGCTCGAACCTGCGACAACGCGATTAACAGTCGCGCGCTCTACCAACTGAGCTATTGCGGAATTATGATATTAACAACTTCATTAGTATATCTTCAAAAACTTAAAAAGTCAATATTTTTTACATTAATTGATTATCAATGCCTTGATACATAAGATTATTCATTATAGAACCAGAAAAGTCCTGACGAATGAATACTAAGTATTCATTCGTCAGGACTAGTTTTAAAATTTATTTTGTCACAAATACAAAAGCGCTGTAAGGTAATAATTTCAGCTGATGATGATTTATTTGTGGTTCATGAGTTGATAAAATATTGTTTTTGATTGTATAGTCTTCTGGAATATCCACAATCTCTACTTCATCTGAAAAATTACAGCAAACTATCCCTTTTGCATCTTCATATGTTCTTTCATACATATAAACTGTCTCTTTAGTATCTATCAGCTGCCACTGGCCTTTCATAAATAAATCAGTTTTTTTCACTTCAATTAATTGTTTGTAATAATTAAGTATACTATCTTGATAATTCACTTGATCTTTAACATTATAGTGACTTTCTCTCTTAAATATCGTCCATGGTGCTGCATTTTTTGTAAAACCGACTCTATCACTATCGTCCCACTGCATAATGCCTCTCCCTGCATCTCGAGTAGTCAAATTTAAGTTCATCATAATTTTATCATGTGACCATCCAAGTTTATCTGCAGCATTATAAAAACGCATAGCACTATTATCTGAAATGTTTGTTGGATCTTTGAACCAAGAATTATTCATTCCGATCTCTTCACCATAATAAATAATTGGAGTCCCTTTTTGGAGATATAATAAAGTAGCCATCATCTTCGCGGTTTGTGAACGATATTTCTCCGTATCACCATATTTTTACGGTGCCCTAGGCCTATCATGATTATTCCAGAATAGCACAGGACCACCTTTTGCAGATAATTTATCTTGGAATTGTTTTTGAACTTTTTTGAATTGAGTTAAATCAAGTGAAACATGTTGGTTATCAAAAGGTAATTTATCGGTTTTATACTCATCTTTATCTGTAAAATGTTGTAACGATATAACTTTGTCAAGTATCTGCTCATCTGTATAGTAAGCAGTTTTTTCAGCATCAGCACTCGTTGCTTCCCCTATGAGATAAATGTTTTTCTTAATCTTATTTATGTTACTATTCAATTCTGAAAGGTAACCTCTCAAATCTTTACCATACTCAATAACATTTTGAGCTGTTTCACTTTCAGACTGATCAGGAAAGTGTTTATCTACATCAAGATAAATAAAAGCATCCAATCGAAAACCATCTATTCCTTTTTCTATCCAATAATTAATAATATTTGCCATTTCCTTACGGAGTGGTTCGTGGCTCCAGTTCACTTCAGGCATTTCTTTTTTAAAGATGTGCATAAAATACTGGTCACCATTTAATTCTTTAGACCATGCTGGACCACCAAACGCAGCTGTCCAGTTATTGGGATAAATCCCTCCTTCAAGAGAATCTTGCCAAATATAATAATTACGATAGGGATTATCTCTACCTTTTAGAGCTTCTCTGAACCATTTGTGATTCATGGAAGTATGATTAAGAGGTAAATCGTAAATAAGTTTGAAATCACGCTTCTTTGCTTCCTTTACAAATTCATCAAAATCTTCTTCAAAGCCAAATAACGGATCAACTGTATTATAATCAGTAACATCATATCCATTATCTATTTGATTTGAAGAAATAAATGGATTTAACCATAAGGTATTTACACCAAGATTTTTAACATAATCTAATTTCTGGATAATACCTTTCAGATCACCTATTCCATCATTATTTGAATCTTTAAAACTTCGAGGGTAAATTTGATAAATAATTGCCTCTTCCCACCATTTAGAATTCTGCATAATAAATCTCACTTTCAAACTAAGATATTTATAGTATAGCAAGCGGGAAACTCATTCACTAATCATTTGCTTACTTTTAATAACTTAATTAACAGGTACTAAAAACGTAAGAAAAGCTGGAAGAATCTTGATATCAAAAGGAAAGCACGGGCCTTTTTCTCCATCTAATGCAACGTTTAGATTATGATTACTCTTAAAACTTCCTTCTTTGAAGGGAATGACGAACCCTTTATTATTCTCATCAGACAACGTTTCATTATCATTCAGTAATGATGTCATAACAGAAATCTTTTCTCCTAAAGTCGATTCTTTTAATCCAAATAAATATAGATAACCATCATCATAAGCTGCTTCGTTAAAAAAATTAGGAATACCCGCTACAGAGTTGGATAGTCCAATTACCAATAGAGTTAAATCAAATTTCATTTTTTTACCATCTAAGCTCATATCAATAGAATAGTTTTCTTCCTCTCTTAAAGACTTAAACCCTTCTATAAAGTAAGCAAGTGGACCTAATTTTTCTTTTTGATCTTTTGAAACTTCCCAGACAGTTTCCGGAATTGATCCTGCAGAAATTGAACTTAGAAACAGTCTATCGTTTATCATTCCAACATCAGTGACTAGCTCTTTAAAGTTTACAAGGTCTTCTACTGCTTGATCGATATTAGTTGATATTCCTAGTCCTCTGGCTATATTATTGATTGTACCTGTTGGAATAATTCCTATTTTTGGTCTGTGCTTTTCATTTTTTAACGATTCTCCAGACTTAGAAACAGTCCCGTCTCCGCCTAAAAGAATCACGGTATCATATTTTTCTTTACACGCCTCTTTTACATACTTTTCAATATCTTCTTCGCATTCTGTAATTCTGACATCGGCTTGCCTTTGATTATCTTCGAATAAGTACTTAGCTCTCATTGCGTACTCTTCGGCTTGTTTTTTTCCAGATGACGGATTTGCAATGATCATTATATCTTTCATTATGATTAACCTCTTTTCAAAAATTACATGCTATCAGTATACTATACTTATAAGTTACCACATAAATAAAAGACTATATGAATTATATCCATATAGTCTTAAAGCTTACTATTTTTTTGACAATCCGGACACAAACCGTAAATCTCTAAACGATGAGAAGTTACCTCAAAACCTGTGAGATTACTAGCTACAACTTCTACATCATCCAAACCAGGGTAATAAATATCTTCGATCTTCCCACATTCTGTACAAATTGCATGATAGTGTTCAGTTGAAGAAAAATCAAACCTACTTGAAGAGTCTCCATATTTCATTTCTTTAACTAGCCCCAACTCAATAAACAATCTTAAATTATTATAAACAGTAGCTACACTCATGCTGGGAAATCTACTTTCTAATGCTTGATAAACATCATCTGCAGTTGGATGAGTATCTTTATCAATTAGATATTCCAATATAGCATGTCTTTGAGGTGTAATACGGACATTATTATATTTTAAACGTTCAATAGACTGATCTACCAAATAACTCATGCTTATCAATCCCTTTTTGATCGAATGAATTTCTTCAATTAAAGTATTTTTCAATTATTATGATACCTTCTTATCTAGTTCATTGCAAGAAAATGAAAAAATATTGAAATAACCTTTGAGATATTGTGTTAATTGCTATACTATTATATCATTCATCTATTTACAATATTATTTATTCTATCGAAGGCAGTGAAATTAATTATGAAAATTGGCGCAAGAACATTCAAATCGGGATTATCTATTTTTTTAGCTTTAAGTATTCCAGCATTTTTTAATATGCCCGATGGACTTCCATTAGCAGGTATTTCGGCAGTAGCTTCCTTGCAACCATCAGTAAAGAAATCCTTTCAGACTTTAAAGGATAGAGTTATGGCAAATACAATCGGTGGTATTGTTGCAGTAATCACCGTACTTCTTTTTGGAAATTCTTATTTTATGATCAGTATTGCTTCTGCTGTATTAATTGCTATTTTACATCAATTCAAACTAAATAATGTGATTGTCTTATCTACTATTACTTTGATCGTTATTATGATGTCAACAGACTATCCAATTGTCATCAACGCCTCCCTTAGAGTTCTAGCAACCATATTCGGTGTAGTTTCTTCCTTTGTTATCAATGGAATCTTACTTCCACCAAAATATGATGAAAAACTTTTCCATCTGAATAATCAAGTAACTGACGACTTGACTCGCTTTATAAGAGCAAGTTTAAGAAAGAACATTCAGTATCCCATGATGCGTAAAGATTTAGCAAATCTTGAAAAAAGTATCGCTAAAATGAAGGTTTATCTTGGTCATTTAATCGACGGAGATTTAAGGAAATTTTTCAGATCTTCCGAATATTCATACGCAAGACTGATCGTTGTATACAGACAATTTATTCATACAACTGAAACGGCTTATAATCTTGTCGAAACTCTGCATCAGGCCGAGAATGTGTATAATCATTTCCCGCAAGAACTCAGGCATCTTCTGATAGAACGTCTAGAAACATTAATGTCAGCACATGAACAAATTATATTAAAGTGGAATGGCCGAGTCTTACCCGAAGAAGTCAACTTTATTACTCATAAATCAAGTCTAAGAAAATCATTCATGGATTCCTTTTTTAATGAAGCTAACTTAGAATCTTATCTACAGAATGAGTATGGTCAAAGTAATGCAGTGATTCATATAATGTCTTCTGTTCTTGATTATGAAGAAAGTTTACAGCATTTAAATAGATTAGTGAGCAGTTTCAAAAAAAATCATAACGAAAAAAGCTCTGAAATAAAAGAATTACATTAGCTTAAAATTCATACAAAAAAGTGGAAGGAATATAGGATTCCTTCCACTTTTTTTATTCTTCTAATTTAGTCGTTACTCCTCTTTCAATTGCTTGCTGTAAAACATTTAAACCTTCTTCATTTAAATCAAATTCGTCTTCTGTATATAATGCTGTTAATTCATATCCTTCTTCTTCTGCAATCGTGATAAATTGCTCATGTATTGCTATTACTTGGATACCTAATTCACTAGCTACTTCTTCCATTTCGTTCATGTAATCTCTATAATCCAATGATCTTGAGTTCAAATTATTGATTTCAGAAATTTCTGGTTCTGGTTCAACTAAAATAATTTCTGAATCAGGAAGGTCATCAGTTAATGTAGTTAATATATTTGATAAATAATCATTTGTTTCTGAAAGTCCAATATCTCTAGCTTTATCTGCTAGTGCCGGCATACGAAAGAGTATAATGTCTGGTTTGACAGCCAGTACATTAGACGTGGTTTGTTCAATATAGAGTTCATATGTGTCATATTCAGGATATGTAATGTTTTCAACTGTTAATTCGCCTGTATTTTCATTAATATAATTATTCAATGCCGCATACCAGTCTGAGGATGAATCCGCATCTCCATAATAAGTCAATACTGCGGGTTTATGTACCAATGTCTGGTAATCAATTCTTTCAATTGCTGAAAGTGATTCAATCTGCTCTTCATATATTTCTAATTGTTCTTCTGATGATAATGTATCTGTATCAGATGATACGTTTTTGTCTGCAATAACTTTTTGAGATGCTAAGTCTCCTCTGCTGTTTCCATTCTGACTCTCTCTTAGCATTTTTTCTTCTTGATCGGAAGCGTACCCTCTTCCAAAAACAATGACGAGTAAAGACATAGTCATTAAAACGATTGTAATAAAAATATTTTTTTTCACATGTTAACATCCTTTCAAACAGATTCTAAAAAAATCATATCACAGCTGGGTATATTTTAATAGTAAAAAAAGCAGTAAAAGATTCTATACAAAGACTTTTACTGCTTTTACATTCTACTTCATCACAACTATTATTTTTTTCCAGTAAGTTGTTTGTATCGATCATACCACATATCAACATATCCCTCTGAAAAAGGACCTTTTTCTTCTCGGATCCAATCTACTAATATTTTAATATGTTCTTTCAGGATAAGATCTACTTCCTCTGGATAATCCCATTTTTTACCATGCTCTTCATATTCATCGACATCTAGAAGTCTTTTTTCTCCATCAGGAAAAACTTTGACATCCAGATCATAATCAATATACTTTGCACCTTCTTCATCAATCAAAAATGGTGAAGCCATATTACAATAATACGAAGTTCCTTTTTGACGAATCATGGTCACGATATTAAACCAGTAGTGTTTATGAAAATAAACTAGTGCCGGTTCTCTTGTTCTCCATCTTCTACCATCAGATTCAATGACTAGAGTATGATCGTTACAACCAATCAGTGAATGATCAGTAGTTTTTAAGACCATCGTATCTCGCCAAGTTCGATGCAAACTTCCATCATGCTTATAGCTTTTAATTGTGATGAAATCTCCTTCTTTTGGAAACTGCATCTACTGTACCAACTTTCTTAAAATAAGTGAGTTGAAATAATAAATCATCTCACTTTTCATTCATCTCATCATGTATTATATCATAATACCGATATTATCCGTAGGAAAATGTTAGTTCCCTTTTTGTTCAAGAATAATGAATGATTGTAAAATTGGTTAAATCATCAGTAAAACAGTTGCTAGATTTTAGAGTAAAGTGATTTCCTGACTAGATTTCCAGATTTTTTGTTGTAGTACCGGAAAAACGTACTCATCAAATTTAGTTTCATTCACCCATTCGCAGTTAGACGGAATGGCTTCAATTGAATTTCTGGCGTTTGCTCTATAAGCATAAATATTCCAGTGTAAATGAGTAAATACATGAGAAATCCTTCCGCTGGACTGTTTGTCTAAATTAATATTTAAACCATACTTCTGTTTCACATATTTGATAAGTAAATCTTGTTTTACATCATTCAGCTCGTAAAGATCAGAATCTTCGAATGATTTCCATCCAGAATCTTGACTGCTCACTTGTTCTTCAATTAAAGGAAAAGTCCACATATTAGCTAATAGCCTATCTTCATGCCGCTTTTCAAGTAAATATTCACCTTTGTCATTTTGAATGAGTATAGCAAAATAATTAACGATTTTTTTCTTTTTCTTTTTGCTTTTTATCGGATAATTTAAATAAGTCTCATTTATATAGGAAGCGTTGAATTCTTTCACTGGACTTATAGAAGGATCATAATTTTTCGGTGTACAAATCGTGGCACCCAAATCCATTAGTGCCTGATTGAAATCTCCAGGACGATTTTGATCAATGATATGATACATGACAGCTTCAAAAACTTTTCTACTGGCAGGTTTTGCAATATCGACATCTATTTCAAACAAACGGCTTAAAACCCGCATTAAATTTCCATCCACTGCTGGCTCGGCCTGTTGGAAAGCTATACTAGATACCGCCCCTGCAGTATAAGGACCAATACCTTTTAACTTCTTGATCTCTTCGTAACTATTCGGAAATATTCCATTGTAATGAGTAACAACTTGAATAGCTGCTTCTTTCATATTTCTCACTCTGGAGTAATAACCAAGCCCTTCCCAAACTTTGAGTAAAATGTCATCATCTGCTTCAGCTAAATGATTTATATCGGGAAAAGTCTCTAAAAAATTTATATAATAAGCAATGACGGTATCTACTCTCGTCTGTTGCAGCATAATTTCCGATATCCAAATTTTATATGGATCTGATGTTCTCCGCCATGGTAAATCTCTTTTTTCCTGATCATACCATTTTAGTAAAGTAGTTTGAAATAAAGCAATTTTATCCTCTGACCACATATCTATATCGTATTTATCTTTCAGTTCTTTTCTTGATAGCTTTTTATTCATCAGTCTCTTCTTCCTTCATTTCTATAAATCTTTTAATCAACTCTGAAGGATATCCTTTTTGATACAAACTTGATTTTGTTTTTTGAACCAAGTTATATCCACTAAATTTAGAAGAATATCTTCTCCAGGCTTGTTCACCTTGCTTAACTAGTGCTTCATATTCCTCATCTTCTGATTTTTCTGTATCCAATTCATTTATAACCTCTTGAATAATATCCATACTGTAGCCTTTTTGCATAAGAAACTGTTTTGTTTTCTGGACAGCTTCACGTTGTGATTTAAGTCTAGATTTTTTCCAAGACTTCTCTGCCAATGACATTGCATTTGCAAATTGATCATCAAAAGAATACTCATACATGGCTACTTCTATCTGGTCCTTGTTGATGCCTCGTTTGCCGAGTTCATGTTTAATATTCGATGGTCCTTTACTATTCAAATTAGCAGAGGTTCTTACATAACTTTTTGCATATTCCAAATCATCTATTAACTTTTGACCTATTAAGCGCTCTACTACTTCGTCAGCTTGTTCTTCAAATTCTTTATCTTTAAGGTCATCTCGCACTTCTTTTTCGGATCTCAAACCGTAGCTCAGATAATTAAGGGCTCTCTGATAAGCTTTTCTGTAGACATCTTCTACTTGAAGCTGTTCTTGGAATTCAGGAGACAATACTTTCCCTTTATGCAGCATATGGGTAATAATCAATTCTTCATCTACTGGAAAGGCATATTTGTCATTAATAAAAATATTATAACGACCTTTTCTTTTCTGAGCTTGAATACTTGTTATTGTATTTTGTTTATCTACTTCAGTATCATTTTCCCCAGTGTCAATCTTAGCAACTCTCTTTAACTGCTCATTTAAGTTCTCTTTAGTTAAATTTGCTGGTTGATTAGGTTCTAATCGAATCAACTGCTCATCTTGTTCTTTATTTTTATTCGAATCTTTCATGAACTTCACCTTCCAAGTTTTGACTAAACTTATTATAACATAAGGGAATATACTTTCGCATAAACAATATTATATCCTAATTTTTAATTAAGGAATAACAAAAAGAGTTTACCCAAAATGGGTAAACTCCTCTGTAAATCACATTACTAAAACGATTTACAAATCCTTTTCTACTTCGTTACCTACTGAATCACCTTTAGCTTTTTCATAGACTTTTCTATCGTCTTTATCCAGTCCATCTTTAGCTGGTCGATTTTTAATATACCCCAGGGGCGCTGAGGTATCTGGACTTGTCACTTGATCTCTGGCCGGATCACGTCTATCAGGACTTACGTCTGGTTGACCAGTACGTTTCAAATCATTATTTGAAGTTTTGTCTTGCTTGCTCATTAAATTCCCTCCTATACAAATTCTCTAGCATTACATTGTCTTAGGTTTAGCTATTAACGATAACCCCGCCATTGACATGGATAGTTTGACCAGTTACATAACTAGCATCATCACTTGCAAGAAATACGTAAGCAGGCGCTAGCTCATAAGCTTCACCGGGTCTTCCTAATGCTCCATCCTTACCCCATGTAGCAAGCTCATCTTTTGGAAAGGTAGCTGGTATCATAGGCGTCCAAATTGGTCCAGGAGCTACTGTATTAGCTCTGATCTTTTTGTTGACAAACTCAGTATTCTGAGATAATGAGCGGGTAAATGAAACAATAGCGCCATTTGTACCAGAATAATCCATGAGATTCGGGTTCCCTTTATATGCTGTAACTGACGAAGTATTAATTATACTTCCGTTTTCATTCATATGAGGATATGCAGCTTTTACAAAATAAAACATACTAAATATATTTGTACGGTACGTTCTGTCGATTTGTTCTGCACTGATTTTAGTAATAGATTTCTGGAAATGTTGTTCACCGGCATGATTAACAAGAACATCTATGCTGCCCCATTTAGAAACAACCTCTTCAATAACCGTATGAGAAAAGTCTTCATCACCAACATCGCCCTTGAAAACCAGTACATGAGCACTTAATTCCTGCAAGCGATTTTCAGTACGTTCAGCATCATCATCTGAAGAGTAGTATGTGAATGCTACTTTTGCACCTTCTTTAGCAAACAATATTGCTGTTGCTGCACCAATACCAGAATCCCCACCCGTAATAATTGCTGTCTTACCAACTAACTTTCCGGCTGGTTTATAATCTTTATTTTCAATGATCGGTTCTCGATTCAAGTTATCAGAATCATCATTTATCAAGTAATTTTTTTTGGGTTGTTGAGTTTTGATTTTTTCTTGTTCAGTCATACTGTTCCCCTTTCGATACTCATTACATAGTAAATCTTACTATTTTTTATCACTTTCTTCAGTAGGTACTTCTTTCATGCCTGCTTCATTAGTACCTTGAGTATACTTAGCATCGCTTTCAGGTGTATCACTTTTTTCTGAAGGATCTTTTTCACTTTTCGGATCAGTGTTCAATGGATTCTTTGTCTCTGGTTTCACTACCCCTTTGGCAATATTATCTGGATATTCATGGTTAGCATCTTCTGCTTGGACAGTTTCTTCTTCACCCGTTAAATCTGGTGTTATTTCTAGTGACTGTCCGCTGTCTTCTGTAGTATCATCTTCATCCAATTTATTTTCAGATCTAGTTGTATCTACCTGATCCTCTTCTCTGGTATCTTGTGCTTGAGAAGGATCAATAGAATCTGTCATATTTTTGTTATCTGTTTCAGAAGTTTCTACATCAGAAGGTTTAGCCTCATTATTATTGTTTTTGATTGCTGACACTTCTTCTGAATTTACTTCATCAATTGGGTTGTTATTTTTATCTACCATATTATTCTCAGTCTCCTTATTATTAGTTACATTTTTATTTAAATTTGATAGTTTTGAATGTTTGGGAGCATCTGTATCAGCTAATAATACAATCTCTCCTTCTGTTAGAGCCTTTAAATGATGTTCAGCTATATTATGCGGTACTCCATGTATTTCTAAAGCATTTTGAGCTTCTTTGGAATCATAAGTGCCAAAGGACAATGTTTCTTTTATTTTTTCCCAGAAAGACCCATTCTCCTCAGAATCAACGATATCAACTTCAACTGATTCTAAGTTATTTTTTTTAAATAAATCACTGTTTTTTTCATCGGTTATAACCAGCAATTCCTCAGCTGAATATCCCTCTTCGTTGATTAAACGCTTGATTTCATCTCTAACTTCATTGGCTGTCTGAAATGTTCCTTCAAATCTTCTTTCCATAAAATCCATCATCTCCTTGACTGTTACTTTTAAATATTTAAAACTTAAGATTCATTTGTTTATATTCGAATGTTACCATCCTATTAATATGAAGTAAAAAGATAAGCCTCCATGATAAGAAGGGATTTATATTCACTATTAATTTTGCTAATAGTGTTTTATAAAAAATGGCAAATATATGACAAAATATGCGTTTTATCAAAATATATTCTTTATGATAATAATTAATAAATATACAAATATATTTATTAGTTTTAATAAAAAACGCTTATTATTAATATATTTTTGCGTAATTACCGGTTTAAAGATTAATATTATATTAATTTAAACATAAGTTTCACATCCTAATTTATAATAAAATGTTTCTATTTTTTTTATTAAAAATGTACTTTTATTTTGAAAAATCACTTTATTTATTACGAATTTGTGGTATATTTAAAAAAGATAGATAGGAGTAAAAAATTAGCTTTTCTAATAATGAAGGGTCGTGTAGCATGAAACAGGTAGAAGTTAAAGAACAATACAAACGCGAACGCGTTGAGAAATTGAAAAAGTTAAACAGCGATGCATTTAGCTATCGTTACTTGATTGAGGACCAAGTAACAGATGCGATAACTGAAGGAAATCGTTCAATGCTTGAGGATACCCTCAAAATCATCAATTTAGATGAAATGTTGGAGTATCTTGGTGAAGAAGGAAAAGAATTTCAGCTTAGAAATTTCAAAAACCAGCTCATTATCGTCAATACGTATTGTAGAATAGCTGCTAAAAATGGTGGAGTTTTACCTTTATATCTTCACCTCATTTCAGAACGTTTCTCAATATTGATTGAAGATGCTGAAAGTATTCAGTACTTGAGAGAAAATGTTTATTACGAAATCTATAGAGAATATTGCCAAGCGGTCATTGATTTTTCAACACTAACTTATTCTAGTGCGATGACTGAAGTTGTAAGCTATATTACTGAAAACTTGACTAGTGAACTAACATTGACAAACATCGCATCGATTTTTGGTATGCATCCAGTCCATTTAGCGCGTAAATTCAAGCAGGAAACAGGTACTACCTTTATTGGATATGTAAATCAGCAAAGGATTTATTTGGCTAAATACTATTTCCATCTTGGGAATTATCAATTAAGTGAAGTAGCAAATCTTTCAGGATTTAACAGTCACTCTTATTTCACTAAAGTATTTAAAAAAATTACTGGACAAACACCTACTAAGTATATCAAACAGTTACCAATTAACGAAAAAGCATAATAGCAATTGATGCGAATAACCCAATATTATCTATTTAGACCGATCTTTACAATAAATCGGTCTTTTTTTATCTTGAATTGTCAAATTAAGTGCAACACTACACCGAAAAATACTTCATAGGGTGTTTTCCAGTTTAAGCACTTCCTTCTCCTTTCTAAAATAATTAAACTAAAAAACACAATCCTCACTAGTATCTATTTTATAAGATACTAATTAAATGGGTTGTGTTTTTTGCTAGGCTATTTTCTTATTTGTTTTTTTAATTATTTCCAGTCTTTACCATTTAAAATTTCTTCCAGGAGATTAGGATTAAATGTTTTTTGTTTTAACATATTGATCTCATGTCCATAAGGAGCCTTTTTGTTTTTCTTATCTTCTCCAACATATGGCGTTTCCAGTATTTTAGGTAGAGATTCTAACTTAGGATGATGAACGATATCCCTTAACGCCTCAAATCCTATTTCACCAAATCCGATATTAGCATGTCGATCTTTACCTGCTCCGATGATATTTTTAGAATCATTGACATGAACAACTTTTAGTCGCTCCAATCCAATAATCTTATCAAATTCATCTAATACACCATCAAAATCATTCTTAATGTTATATCCTGCATCATGCGTATGACAAGTATCAAGCGTTACTGATAATTTATCATCTAAATCAACCCGTTCAATAATCTGGGCAATTTCTTCAAAACTACGTCCAATCTCTGTACCTTTACCAGCCATTGTTTCAAGTGCTATTTGAATTTTCTGATCTTTATGAAGGATCTCATTAAGTCCTTTAGCAATCTGCTCAATAGCAGCGTCAGTACCTGCTCCAACATGTGCACCTGGGTGCATAGTCATTTGCGTAGCACCGATTGCTTCTGCTCTTCTGATTTCTTCTTTCATAAATTCTACTGCAAAAGCAAAATTTTCCGTCTTGATTGTATTGCCTAAATTAATAATATATGGAGCATGGACAACTATACTATCTGATTTTATATTATTTTCTCCCATAAACTTCTGTCCAGCTTCAATGTTCATTTCCGAAACTTCTTTACGACGAGTGTTTTGAGGTGCTCCAGTATAAATCATAAAAGTTGTTGCATCATAGCTTTTGGCCTCTTCTGCAGCGCCAAGCAGCATTTTTTTACCTTTCATTCCTACGTGTGAACCTATCAATACCATTTTTTACTCCTTATCTGTTTTAGCAGTGGTCTTCAGGGCTAACTCTTTTAACTGGTTATCAGAAACTACTGACGGAGCATTCGTCAAAGGATCAATTGACTTACCATTTTTTGGAAACGCAATTACTTCACGAATATTTTTCTCATTTGCAAGGATCATGACTAATCGGTCAAGTCCAAAAGCAATACCACCATGTGGAGGGAATCCATATTCAAGTGCATCTAATAAGAATCCAAATTGATTTACTGCTTCTTCTTTAGAAAAACCTAATGCTTTTAACATTTTTTCTTGTAATTCTCTCTGATGTATACGAATAGATCCTCCACCTATTTCGTAACCATTCAATACAATATCATAGGCATTTGCATAAACATTTTCAGGATCTGATTCTAGCTTACCAAGATCTTTTTCAAGTGGCATGGTAAAAGGATGGTGAGCCGCACTATAACGTTCAGCTTCCTCATCATATTCCAATAACGGCCATTCATCGACCCACAAGAATGCTAGTTTTGATTCATCAATCAGATTCAGTTTTTTACCCAAATGAATTCTCAATGCTCCTAATGCATCAAATACTACTTTAGGCTTATCAGCAACAAATAAAAGCAAGTCCCCTGCTTCTGTACTCATTCTGCTCATAAGTTCTTGAGCAATCGGTTTATCATTAAAGAATTTAGCAATTGGACCACTAAATCCTTCTTCCGTTACTTTCATCCAGGCTAATCCTTTAGCCCCATATATAGAAGCGACCTCTCCGAGAGCATCAATATTCTTGCGGGAGAATTCTTCAGCCACTCCTTTTACATTCAAGCCTTTGACTACTCCGCCGTTTTCAATAGTACTTGTAAATACTTTAAAATCTGAGTTTGTCACAATATCTCCCAATTCAATAAGTTCAAGTTCAAATCGTGTATCAGGTTTATCACTACCATAACGATTCACAGCCTCATCATACGAAATTCTAGGGAAAGGACGAGAAATTTCCATACCTTTAGTTTCCTTAACGACTTCAACTAATAGCTTTTCCATTAAATCTTGTATTTCTTTCTCGTCAATAAAACTCGTTTCAATATCGACTTGGGTGAATTCCGGTTGACGGTCTCCTCTAAGATCTTCGTCCCTAAAACAACGAACGATTTGATAATAACGATCAATACCTGCACCCATCAAGAGTTGTTTAAACAATTGTGGTGACTGTGGTAAAGCAAAAAATTTCCCTTCATGTACTCGTGACGGTACTAAGTAGTCTCTAGCACCTTCAGGAGTGGACTTTGTTAAATAAGGCGTTTCAATATCTAAAAATCCATTACTATCTAAAAAATCACTAAAAACTTTTTTCACCTTATGACGCATTATCATATTTTCTTTCATCTTGTTACGTCTTAAATCCAGATATCTGTATTTTAATCTAATATCATCTGATACTTCTACAGTATCTTGAATATCAAAGGGAGGAGTTTTAGATTTATTTAGAATTGAAATAGTTATTGCTTCAATCTCTATTTCACCAGTTGGCAAGTCGTTATTTACTGTACCATCTTGTCTTTTTACAACTTTTCCAGTTATTTCAACCACAAATTCAGACCGTAATGTTTCAGCGATTACAAATGCTTCTTTAGATTTTTCAGCATTGAATACTACTTGAATAATTCCTTCACGGTCTCTTAGATCAACAAAAATCATACCACCTAGATCTCTTCTTTTCTGAACCCATCCCGATAGGGTCACTTGTTTTCCGACCTGTTCACTTGTTACTTCTCCGCAATACATAGTTCTCTCCATACTTTTCACCTATCCTAATCCTTTAAGCTATTTTCAATTTCTTCTAAATATTCAACAATATTACCTTTAGATACTTTATCTAAAGATAAAACTGTTTCTTTTCCAGTCTCTAATAACTTAACATTTATTGTACCCTTATTTAACTCGTTTTCGCCTAAAGTAAATACATATTTGGCATTTAACTTATCTGCTGTCTTAAATTGTTTTGCCGGTTTTCTATTTAAGAATTCTCTTTCTACGTTAAGCCCCGCTGCTCTTAAAACAGAAGCAAGTTTTATGGCTTCTTTGTTTGTTTCTTTTCCAATAGTTACAATAAATATATCTAAAGCAGCTACTTCCGGAAAATCATATTCCATATTTTCAAGTAACATTACCAGTCTTTCAAGTCCAATACCAAAACCAAATCCAGGAGTTGAAGGTCCTCCAATTTCTTCTACCAAACCATCATATCTTCCACCAGCACAAACAGTGGTATTTGAACCAAAATCAGGATCTTCAGTCATGATCTCAAATATCGTATCATTATAGTAATCTAGACCCCTTACCATGTTATTATCAATCTCATAATTAATGTCTAAAGCTTCAAGGTATTCCTTTACAGTCTCAAAATTATTTTTAGAATTCTCATCTAAATAATCTAATATAGAAGGTGCTTCAGCTACAATTTCTTTATCTTTTTTATTTTTACTATCTAGAACACGGAGAGGATTTTTATATAAACGTTCCTTCGAATCTTTACTTAAATCATCAAAATGTGGTTCTAAATAGTTAATCAGAGCTTGACGATAGATTTTACGGGTTTCAATATTTCCTAAAGAATTAATGACAAGTTTAAGATTTTTTATATTGAATGATTTGAATATATCCATTGCCAAGGCCATTGTTTCAACATCGGTTGCTGGATTACTGCTACCAAAGACTTCTACACCTAATTGATGAAATTGTCGCATACGACCTTTTTGAGGGCGTTCATATCGGAACATGGGTGCAATATAATAATATTTTAACGGCTTGTGATGTTCAGGTCCATATAATTTGTTTTCCACATATGAGCGAACTACCCCAGCAGTTCCTTCTGGACGTAGAGCAATATGACGGTTCCCTTTATCATAAAAATCATACATTTCTTTTGAAACAATATCACTTGTTTCTCCAACACCACGGGAAAACAATTCAAATTGTTCAAATATCGGAGTACGTACTTCTTTAAACTGATAGCGAGCTAGTATTTCTTTCGCATGATTTTCAATATATTGCCACTTATTAGTATCTTCTGGTAAAAAATCGGGTGTTCCTTTAATTTTTTGATAACTCATATTTTTCCTCCTGTTTCATATGTCATCTTTAATTATAAAAAAAAGTCCTTCTTCTATACTAATTGTATAAAAGAAGGACGTGTATAATAATTAAGTCACGTGGTACCACCTAGATTTAGAAAGCAAACTACTTTCACTCTAAAGTTAACGCCTTCTACGTGATAGCTTTTCACTATCAAACCTCCAGAGTGTCTTTCAAATAATTGTCAGGGGGTCTCTTTCAGCCAAGGAGAACCTTTCTAAAACATTAACAACTATCTTACTTTCTCTTTCATCGGTAATTTATTTAACTGATCAATATCTGAATACTTTATTGATTACAAGCTTACAAGAAAGATATTATAAAGTCAATATACGTTTTTATTTTTTCTAGGTTATCTTACATATTGCAATAACAAAGATTTAACTGATATAATAGTAAAAACTGAGAATTATTATCCTGTACTATTTGAGAGGATGACTAGAATGGATCAAAATGACCCATACATACATAATTTATTTCCTAAAAAAAATATTTTCATAGCCATTATTCTATTACTTTTGAGTATAACTATTGCTTCTTCGATTGTTTTAGCCAACGAGAATAGCGTAACGGTAAAAGCCAGTGTGCTAAATGTTCGTATCGGACCTGGATTGACTTACGATGTTATGACTCAAGTTAATGAAGATCAAAAATTAAATGTCTTAGCTGAAGACAATGAATGGTACAAAGTGAGATTATCAAATGATCAGATTGGTTGGGTAGCTAGCTGGTTGGTAGAAAATGAAGAAATTTCTTCAGAAAACCAGCGTTATGGTAGAGTTACAGGTACCGAGGTCAATATAAGACAATACGCTACTACTGATTCCAAGAAACTAGGTACAGTATATGAAAATACTGAACTTTCAGTCCTTTATGAAGAAAATGACTGGTACCAGGTTCTTTATTTAGGCAAAGTTGCCTGGATTCATAAAGACTATTTAGAACTTATTGATACACCTAATACACAATCATCAGAAAATTCCGTTTCTACTCAAGAAGTTACTATTGGAGATCTGGAAACGAATGTCAGAAATGCTCCAAGTACTGATGCTGAGATTTTATCTGTTGCAGCACCTGACAGTAAGCTTATTTATTTAGGTACTGAAGAAGACTGGTATAAAGTTCAGCTAGATGATGGCAGTACAGGATATGTTGCAAACTGGGTTTCTAGCCTTTCAGATGTAGAAACAGTTAATATAGAAGAACAAGCAGATCAAATAGATAGAATTGCAACAAATCTATCTGAAGCTACTATCATGATTGATGCAGGACATGGTGGAAAAGATCCCGGTGCTCTAGCAGAAACTGGATTCCTTGAGAAAGATGTTGCTTTGAGTACGGCTAAAATTTTACAGAAACGTCTTCAAGATGCTGGTGCCAACGCGATCATGACTAGAACAGATGACACCTTCATTTCCTTAAATGACCGAGTTTATCTGTCTCAGCAAGCTAACGCTGATGCTTTCATCAGTATTCATTACGATACAATAGAAGTCGCTAATTCTATGAGTGGCACAACAACTTATTATTATTCAAATAGTGAATTAGAGCTAGCAAATACTGTCAATCAGTATCTGGAATCAAATGGCACTCTCCCTAATAATGGTGTCAGATCTGCCGAATACTATGTATTAAAGAATAATGCTCAACCTTCAATCCTATTAGAGTTAGGCTATTTAAATAACGATTTAGATGTTTCTGTAGTAGACACCCAAGCTTATCAATCTACTGTGGTAGAAGCAATCTATCAAGGTTTGAGAGACTATTTTTCACAAAAATAAAATTAAAACCTACTACACTTTTGAAGAGGCTACTTTCTTCAAAAGTGTTTTTTTATATTAGTTCAAAAAATATATTATCTATGTTTAATCTAATGATTAATAGTAATTCTATTTTATACAGGATGAAGTTTTCCTTTGGCTCATCTTATTGATTTATTAATGTAAGTGAAATCATTTAATCATTCTTTCATTTATTCATTTTTTTATTGAAAATAAATTGATTTTCATTTTCAAATGATCGATAAAGTGGTAATATAAATTTATTGTGTAAAAACTAACAAGAAGGATGGAATTTTAATGGATGCAAATTATCAAGGCCTCTTTTATTCTATTGAAAAAAGTATAGAAAAAAAGAAGCAGCTTTTTGAAGTAAGTGCGATTCGCTATTTTATCAGAGCCATGTTGGCTACTTTATTTTTAACTTTAGGAACTGCTATTGCAGTGATTACTGCTCAAGCAGCTGAGAAAGCTATACCTGGTTCTGGCAAATTTTCATATTCGTTTATGTTTAGCTGGTCCCTTGTTATGATTATCTATATGAATGCTGAATTAGGAACGTCTAACATGATGTATGCAACAGTTGGGGTCCATCGTAAATTATTATCTGGGAAAAAAGCACTTATTATATTATTTGCTTGTTTATTATTCAATTTAATCGGTGGTGTGCTAGCAAGCTATCTAGTCTCTTTATCTTCAGTATTCCAAGACTTGCCAAATGATCATTTCTTATTTCATGCCATTGAAGGAAAATTAGCAAAATCACCTCTTCAAATATTTACAGAAGGAATATTCGCTAATATCATCGTAAATGTTGCTGTATTCTGTACTATTAGAATGAAAGATGACGCCGGTAAAGTGATTTCTATGATATTCATCATTTTCATTTTTGCTTTCTTAGGATTTGAACACGTTATCGCTAACTTTGCATCTTTCCCCCTTGCATTTTTTGCATATGGTGGTGCTGTACCGGGAATGACTTTTGCATCAGTAGGAATTAACTGGCTCTTCACTGCTCTTGGCAATTTTGTTGGTGGCGGTTTGATTATAGGGCTAACCTATTCTTGGTTAAATAAAGGAAACCATATCTACTTGGATTAAACTAAAAAATTATTTATATTAGTTAATCTAAGTCAGTATTCACTATACATTACAACGACTTATTCAGTTTAGATTATTATTATAATTGGATGAGTCGTTTTTAATAAATTATACAAATAAAACTTTTAAATCTTTTATCAATACCGTAGTACAAAATCGAGAATTTATTACAGCAAACGATTTGCTTTAATTTTTTCTTCAAATTTGTTAAATTTAATTAGATTAGATACTTATATAACATTATATTTAGAAAGCAGGTTTTTCTATGCATTTATATCTTCGACTTATCGTTCTTTTACTAGTAAGTATTATTGTATATATAATTGATGTTAAGAAAAAATATTTTCCAGTTCCTGTTATTCTAGTCGTAATTGGGATAGGGCTCTCGTTTCTATCTTTGTTTTCTGGGTTATCCATATCAAAAAATATTTTATATTATATTTTTATACCAGGTCTTTTATTTGTCTCTGCTTATCAATTTTCTGCTAAGGCTTTTAAAAAGAACGCTTCACTAATGATTACGTTAAGCACAGTCGGTATGGTCGGAACCGTGTTGCTGTTAGGAGCAGGAATCTTTTGGATAACTTCTTTTTTCCATCCACTTCCCTGGAGTTTATCTTTTCTATTAGCTTCCATTCTTGTACCAACTGATCCTGTTTCTGTAGTATCCATTTTAAAAAACAGTACTAAACCTGATGAAGTTGCTGATATCGTAGAAGGCGAATCGATGTTAAATGATGGAACAAGTATCGTCATGTTTACTATTTTTCTTTCAATGGTAGAAACAGGTAATGCTTTTTCTGTATTAAATTTTCTTGAGAGCTTTATTTTTGTCTCATTAGGCGGTGTCATTGTAGGACTAATATTCGGATGGATTCTAAGCCATGCTATTCATATCACTTCACATCATGAATATCAAATCATGCTCAGCATATTTATAGCTTATGGGAGTTTTATGCTAGCTGAAGAGCTCGGATTTTCCGGAGTTTTAGCTACTGTCGTTTCTGGAATCATGCTTTCATTTGGCTTTTCTAAAAAAAATGTAAAAGGAGAAGAATTCAGAGTAGCTCTAGGTGGCTTCTGGAATGTTGTCAATCCGATATTAATGTCCATATTATTTCTTCTCATAGGTATACAATCAGCGCCTTATCTCTACTTTAATTATTGGTATTTGGCTTTTATGATTTTTATTCTTTCAATATTAGCTCGTTTTATAGTGTTAGGATGTACACTATACTTAATACCTAAATGGAAAAAAAGATTTAAAAATTTATCTTCTGCGCTTTTAGTCCTTTCTTGGGCTGGAATCAAGGGTTCTATGTCAGTTGTTTTACTTTTGTGGACAATAGACAGTGCATTAGTAGAAGATCCTATACTGATTTCAATTGCTTTTGCCTCTATTTTAATATCTTTTATCTTACAAAGTTTAGGTATTTATCCATTAACAAAAATACTAAAACGTAAATAAATTCAAGAGAATACGTATTTCATCTATAAAGAATAAAAGCTCCTGACTTTTGCCAGGAGCTCTTATTCTTTATTTGTTTTTTGAATCTATTACAATTGTTACTGGACCATCATTTAGTAAAGAAACCTTCATGTCCTCTCCAAATCTCCCAGTCTGTACATTAATTCCTTCAGAACTTAATGCATAATTAAATTTTTCATACAGCGGAATTGCTTGATCTGGTCGAGCAGCATCAACAAAACTCGGCCTATTCCCTTTTTTAGTGTCTGCATATAAAGTAAACTGAGAAATAGAAAGTATAGAGCCGCCTACCTGTGCTAATGAAAGATTCATCTTTCCTTCATTATCTTCAAAGATACGCATGTTTTTAACTTTCCTTACGAGATAATTAATATCTTCTTCTGTATCACTATGGCAAATTCCTACCAAAACAACCATACCGGTTTCAATAGAACCTTTGATCTCGCCATTAACTTTTACTTGGGCTTCTGTAACTCTTTGAATAACTAATCGCAATTCGAAACCTCCTGCTACCTTTCAACTTATTACTTAAAGCTGTTTTTATGAAGTAATTCTTTTAACAGAATAAACATCAGGTATTGATTTAACTTTATCCACAATTCGTTCTAGTTCACTAAGATTCTGGATACCGATCGTAACTTTGATTATAGCCATTTTATTGTTATCTATTTTACCATTTACATTACTTAATTGATTCGTTTGGGAATTGATGACTTGCAATATTTCATTTAATAGACCTGAACGATCATAACCTTGTACTTGTAGTTCAGCATTATAGGATTTGTCATTACCGCTCGATTCCCATTCAACTTCAATCAATCTGTTCTCTGCATCCTCTGATGCATGAACATTTGGACAATCCATTCGGTGGATAGATACACCTCGTCCTCGAGTAATATAGCCAACAATATCATCTCCAGGAACCGGATTACAGCACTTGCTTAATCTTACTAGCAAGTTATCAGCGCCTTGTATAACTACTCCGCCTTCATGCTTGATTTTCATTTTTTCAGGTTCTTTTTTTTGTTTCATTTCAATCGGATGATTCTGATCTAATTGCAATTCTTTTTCTTCTTTTAATTTACGTTCTTTTTCAGTAAGCTTATTTGCGACTGTAACTACTTTAACTTCTCCATAACCTATTGAAGCATAAAGATCTTCAGTATTTTGATAATTGAAGCGATCTGTCACTTTACTGATATTTTCTTTTTTCAAGATTTGTTTTGGACTAAAACCCATTTCTGTAATTTGCTTTTCAAGTATTTCTTTACCGCGCTCTACATTTTGTTCTTTTTCCTGAGTTTTAAAGAATCGTTTGATTTTATTTTTAGCTTTTGAAGTATTTACATAGTTAAGCCAGTCTCTACTTGGTCCAAATGAATTAGAAGATGTCAGCATTTCAACAATATCTCCATTTTTCAATTTGTAATTAAGAGGAACAATCTTGCCATTGACTTTTGCTCCCATTGATTTATTACCGACTTCTGTATGAACATGAAAAGCAAAGTCTAAAGTACTTGATCCGGAAGGAAGCTCCATTACATCTCCTTTAGGGCTGAATACATAAACTTTATCTTTAAAAATATCTTGTTTGATTGAATCCATAAAATCACTGGCATCACTAGATTCATTTTGGAGTTCTAAAATGTCTCTAAACCATGAAATATGTTCTGATAAATCATCTTTGTCAATTTTTTCTGTAATACCTTCTTTATAAGCCCAATGTGCAGCTACCCCATATTCTGCTATTTCATGCATCTGGTAAGTCCTGATTTGTACTTCCAGTGGTGTAGCGTTTGGCCCTAAAACTGTTGTATGAAGAGACTGGTACATATTGGCTTTAGGCATAGCTATATAGTCTTTGAATCTACCAGGCATTGGTTTCCATCTGGTATGGATAGCTCCAAGCACACCATAACAATCTTTAATTGAATCAACGATTATTCTAATAGCTAATAGATCATAGATTTCATTAAATTGTTTTTTCTGCTGTTTCATTTTTTTGTAAATAGAATATATATGTTTTGGACGTCCTGTAATATTTGCTTTAATATCCAATTCGTCTACCGACTCAACAATTGCTTTTTTAGCATCATCAATATAACGTTCACGGTCTTCTCGTCTAGAGTTCATTAAGTGGACAATACGATAATATTGTTGAGGATTCATATATCTCAAGGAAATATCTTCAAGTTCCCATTTGATTCGACTAATTCCTAATCTGTCTGCTAAAGGAGCATAAATTTCTAAAGTCTCTTTTGCAATGTCCCTTTGCTTCTCTGGACGATGATGTTTTAGTGTACGCATATTATGAACACGATCTGCTAATTTAACCAGTATAACTCGTACATCCTGAGCCATTGCCAATAACATTTTACGATGATTTTCAGCTTGATGTTCTTGTTTTGATTTAAATTTGATTTTCCCTAGTTTTGTAACACCATCTACAAGATCTGCTACTTCAGGTGTAAATATTTCAGCGATATCTGTATAAGTGTAATCAGTGTCTTCAATTACGTCATGGAGAAAACCAGTAGCAACGGTAACAGGATCCATTTTTAGATCTGCTAAGATTCCTGCTACCTGAACAGGGTGCATAATATATGCTTCTCCTGATTTGCGTATTTGTCCTCTATGCGCTTCTTCTGCTAAATCATAGGCCTGTTTAACGAAGGCTACATGTTCACTGTTCATATATGTCAAACATAGTGCTATGACTTCTTGAGGAGTATAGTCTTTTTTCTGTGACATAGATCCTACCTTCTTTTCTCATGATCTCATTTTAATTCTGTCTTTAGTTTGTAATATGCTTAGTTATAATAGTTAATTATTTTATTCTAATTGATAATAAAACCAGCACTTTTCAGTGCTGGTTCTCTTTTATATTATATCGTTTTTGTATAGCAGTTTCAACTCATGGTTTTTTTGGAACTGCCATGGTTTCTTTAGTATGCATTACTTCCTTCTACACCCTCTAGAAGTGCTACACCATTAGAAGTCCCTATACGAGTAGCACCGGCTTCGATCATCCTTTTGGCATCCTCATAAGTTCTAACGCCTCCAGAAGCTTTAACACCCATCTCTGGTCCTACAGCAGTGCGCATCAGTTTGATATCTTCTACTGTAGCTCCACCAGTTGAGAATCCAGTAGATGTTTTGACGAAATCTGCTCCCGCTCTCTTAGCTATCTCGCAAGCTCGTATTTTTTCATTGTGAGACAGTAAAGAGGTTTCGATAATTACCTTCACTATTGCTTTTTTATCAGCAGCTGTAACAACGGCTCTTATATCATCGTGTACAAGAGAAAAATCTTCGCTCTTCATAGCTCCAATATTGATAACCATATCAACTTCATCTGCTCCATCTTTAATTGCTTGCTTAGTTTCGTTGACTTTAGTAGCTGTAGTATTTGCTCCTAAAGGAAATCCAATAACAGTACAAGTATTGACCGCGGTTCCTTTTAGTAGATCAGAAACATAAGATACCCAAGTTGGATTAATACACACTGCTTTAAAATTATATTTTTTAGCATCCAAACATGCTTGCTGGATATCTAAATCAGTTGACTCCGGTTTTAGTACAGTATGGTCGATATAACTTTTTAAATTTTCTATCATAATGATCCTTCTTTCTTAATATCTATTTTTTATTATTTTTAATCTTCTTCTGGTTTAATAGCTAATATAGCGATCCAGTCGCCCATTTGATTGATCTGCTGAATTTCAAATCCGGTGTTTTTCAAACTAGCGAGTACTTCTTCTTTCTTTTCTATGATAATACCTGAAGACAGGAACTTACCGCCCGGTTTTAAATTTTTAAATGCATCAGGTATAAGAAGCAATATAATTTCCGCTAGAATATTTGCGACTATCATATCCACTTTTACATCGATATCTTTAAGCAAATCATTGGGTTTAACAGATATTTCCGTTTTTAGATTATTCAATTTTATATTGTCATATGCTGATTTGACAGCTACATCATCTAGATCAAATGCTTGAATTTTAGAAGCACCTAACAAGGCACTAGCAATAGTCAAAACCCCTGATCCAGTTCCAACGTCTAAAACTGTTTCTCCGCCTCTTAAATTATTTTCAAGGGCTTGTAAACAAAGTTTAGTAGTTGGATGGGTGCCGGTACCAAAAGCCAGTCCCGGATCTAAATAAATAATCTTCTCTGCATCATGTCTTTTTATATAATCTTCCCATTGGGGAACAATTGTCATATATCTAGTAATCGGAACAGGATGGTAATATTTTTTCCAAGCATTAGCCCATTCTTCTTCTACTACATCTTCAGTTGTAACTTCATACTTTTCAATATCCAAATCAAAAGACTTAAGCATTTCAATTTTTTCAATTAAAGCCATTTTCGTTGCTTTTGAAGCAGCATCCCCATAAAAATATCCCTTAATAACAACTCCGTCAGCTGGAAAAGATTTTTCATCTAATGCCCATAATGTATCAAATCCGTACTCTGGAAGTGATAAAAAGTCTTTTCTGTCAGCCACGGAGACACCAGCTGAACCTAATTCGATTAATATGTTTGATACTGCTTCTGTAGCTTCTCCATTAATATGAACTTTAAATTCTTTCCACTCCGTCATTTGATTCATCCTTTTTAATTTGTTCGATAAATGATTCTTCTTCGTCAAGCATCATTTTAACTTTTTCTTCATCATATCGATTTATTGATTTCAAAGTTTGGATAGTTCCTTCAAGATTATGTTCATTCCATCTTAAACTGAATTCTCCAGTAACATTATCATCAGAAAATTTCTTCAACTCAACTATGCCTTCCTCAGCTATGATATTCAGCTGCTTTAAGCATGCATACACATGTCCTTTTTCTATACCAGTATGACTGTTTATTGGAATGGAAGCTAAATAATTCTGAGGTTTGACGTGAGCATACGCTGGATCATAGAAGCAAATAACGTCTTCAAATTGAATACTTCCAGGCTGATTAGTCTGTCCAATTACATCTTGTACTTGAAGTGAATCATCTACTTTAGTGTTAAAAGTTATAAATAATTCTATTATTCTATTATTGGTATTTTTAATTACTCTCCACTGGAAAACTGGAAAAAGTTTTTTCAATTCAGTATCTATATATGTTGCGAGATCTTGTTTCAAAACTTAACCTCCTACTCTATTTATACCCTATTCTAACATAGTTTTCCATCCATTATCCATGGAAACCTTTCCTCGCTTTTTAGATAGATATGGATTTCCAGATACCGTATAACGTAAGTTTGCTTCTGTCCATTCACCTTTATTTGGTATACCGATTCTTGGAGAAGCCTCAATATGAATCGGTTCTAGTTTCTTACTCAAATCTAAGTATAGAGGTTTTTCGAATATACTGAGTCCATTATCTTCCATTGAAATATTTAAAGCTTTCGTCAATTTACCTGGACCATTTGTCAAATCAATTCCATTTTTTTTACGATTCAATTGCATTAATTTTTCCCCTTCGTTTGGCTCAACTGCTCTAATCAGTACAGCATGAGCTACTCCTTCAGGTTGAGTAACTATATTTAACATCTTATGAGTATGCATCTGATAGATATAAACTGTTCCAGCTTTCTGATACATGGAGTGTAACCTAGGAGTCCTTTTGCCTAAATAACTATGTGCTGCCGCATCTTCATAACCTAAGTACGCTTCTGTTTCAACAATCCAACCAGACATTACTCCTGAATCTGTCTCTTTAACCAATAAATGACCTAATAATTGTTGAGCGATCTCTTCTGTTGACTTACTAGCATCTGTGATATCAAACATTTTTCTGTACTCATCCTTTATCATTCACTTTCTTTTGCAAGCTCTATTAATGTATAAAAAAAGCATGCTGAATATCAACATGCTTAAATTTTAACCTTCTGCTTCATAGCTTGTTTCTATATAATCAATGCGTATTTCCAGAACTCTTCTATTTTTGACCTCTGTAACTGACACATCCATATTTTTATATATAAACTGATCACCCTCAAAAGGCACTCTATTTAATTCTTCTATAACAAATCCACTGACAGTATTAGAGATGAAATCGTCTGAGCTATCCAGATGAAATAAATCAAAAAGTTTTTCTAATTTTACGGTTCCTTTAACGATATAACTTAATCCATCATTCAATTCAATGATTTCTTCTTCGATTACATCAGATTCATCCCAGATTTCTCCAACCAGCTCTTCTAAGACGTCTTCCATTGTAGCGATTCCAACGGTTCCACCATGTTCATCCGTTACAATTGCCATATGAGTTTTTTTAAGCTGCATTGTTCGAAGCAGCTTAGATAAATTCATTACCGGTGGAACATAAATAACTTCTTTAACAATCGTTAATATTGAGGTATCTTTGCCTGTACGTACTTTAGCTTTCAGATAGCGATTAAAGTCTTTTTCGTGTAAAATTCCTACCACATGATCAATTGTATCATCATAAATGATTAGTCTGGAAAAGTTATGTCTATTAAATAATTCTTCTATCTTCGAATCCTCTTCATTTACATCGCAACCAATAACGTCTACTCGAGGCATCAGTATAGAGGAAACTTCTAAATCATCAAATTCTATAGCTGATCTGACAAGTTGATGTTCATGGTCTTCAATACTTCCACCTATTTCTGCCTGATCGACCATAGAAAGTAATTCATCTTCACTGATTGTTTCCAGATTTTCAAAATTGAACACTCTATCGAGTAAAAGTCTCCATTTTTCAAAAAACCAGATAGCTGGTCTAAATAAATTCATCAAAACCTGAATAATTGGTGAAGAAAATTTAGCGATTGTTTCAGATTTCTCTTTAGCAATCGTTTTTGGTGTAATCTCACCGAATATTAGCACAATAATGGTAATCACAATAGTAGCAATTGTTGCGCCGTATGTTGGAAACCATTTAACAAATAATAAAGTAGCAATTGCAGACGTCGCAATATTCACAATATTGTTACCGATTAAAATCGTAGACAATACGGAATCAAAGTTCTCTGCTAAGTGTAAGGTTCTTTTTGCTTTCTTGTCACCATTTTCTGCTTCATTTTTCAATCTAATTCGGTTCGCCGATGTAAAAGCTGTTTCCGAAGAAGAAAAATAAGCTGATAAAAAAATCAACACAATTAATAATAATATGCTCGATAAATCTCCACTGTCCATTAAGATGGACTTCCCCCTTTATAATCTTTTTATATATTGTATCATAACAATATTTGATTTTTATTAAATTTATTATACTTTTTTAAATTTCAAAGATGGGAAGTCGCCTGACTCCCCATCTCTACTACATTATTTTAAAATAGATTTATAAAAAACTTCATACTTAAATTAATGATGGTTTACTATTCATTACTCATCATCAAGGTTTAATACTGCCATGAAGGCATCTTGAGGAATTTCTACATTACCGACATTCTTCATACGTTTTTTACCGGCTTTTTGTTTCTTCAAAAGTTTCTGACGACGAGTCACGTCCCCACCATATAGTTTAGCTGTAACATCTTTACGGTAAGCTTTAACTGTTGAGCGGGCAACAATATTCTGTCCAATCGCCGCTTGGATAGGGATCTCAAATTGTTGCCGTGGGATTGTCTGTTTCAGCTGTTCTACAACTGATTTTCCTCGACCATAAGAAAAGTCTTTATGCACAATAAAACTCAATGCATCGACTGTT
The DNA here is from genome assembly GCF_900114235.1 of Marinilactibacillus piezotolerans. Taxonomy (GTDB): domain Bacteria; phylum Bacillota; class Bacilli; order Lactobacillales; family Carnobacteriaceae_A; genus Marinilactibacillus; species Marinilactibacillus piezotolerans. The sequence goes on from NZ_FOSJ01000001.1 coordinate 102,916, forward strand.
TCTCCATGAATAAGAATATCCATTTTAACCAGATCACTTACACGGTATCCTGCTTCAGCATAATCCAACGAAGCGTATCCTTTTGTACTGGATTTCAAACGATCAAAGAAGTCATATACAATTTCCGATAGAGGAATGAAGTAAGCAACATTCACCCGAATATCATCTAGATATTCCATTGTAATGAATTCTCCCCGTTTACGTTGTGCAATTTCCATCACTGCTCCAACATAATCATTTGGAACGGTGATAGTAGCTTTTACATATGGCTCTTCTACTGATTCGATTTCTTGTGGTGTTGGCATATCATCAGGATTTGAAACTTCAATTTTTTCACCATCTGTTTTGTTGATGTGATAGATAACCGATGGAGCGGTAGTAATCAGATCTAAATTGAATTCACGTTCTAAACGTTCCTGTATGACATCCATATGCAACATACCTAAGAAACCACAACGGAACCCAAATCCTAAAGCTTGAGATGTTTCAGCTTCATACTGAAGGGCAGCATCGTTCAATTGCAGCCTTTCCAGTGCTTCTCTAAGATCCTCATATTTAGCTGAATCTGTCGGATACATTCCACAGAAAACCATCGGGTTCATCTGACGATATCCTGGTAGAGCCTTAGTAGTTGGATTATTTGCAAGGGTAATCGTATCTCCGACTCGAGTATCTTTAACTGTTTTTATATTTGCTGTTACAAATCCAACATCTCCAACCATCAAATAATCTCTGGAAAGAGGTTTCGGAGAGAAAATCCCTAAATCAGTAACTTCAAATTTCTTACCGTTACTTAGTATTTGGATTGTATCTCCTTTACTTAAGACACCATCCATTACTCTAATATTCAAAACAACTCCTCGATAAGGATCATAGGCAGAGTCAAATATCAGAGCTTGAAGCGGATTATCAATATCCCCTTCTGGTGCTGGGACTTTTTGTACAATTTGTTCCAAGATATCTTCAATACCGATACCAGACTTAGCACTAGATAAAACAGCCTCGCTAGCATCTAATCCAATAATATCTTCGATTTCTTTGCGAACTCTTTCAGGATCAGCGGCTGGCAGATCAATCTTATTGATTACTGGCAAGATTTCCAGTTCATTATCTAAAGCAAGATAAACATTGGCTAATGTTTGAGCTTCTACACCTTGTGCTGCATCAACTACCAAAATAGCCCCTTCACATGCAGCTAAACTTCTTGATACTTCATATGTGAAATCCACATGACCGGGTGTATCGATGAGATGAAGAATATACGTTTCTCCATTTTTAGCAGTATACTGTAATTCGACTGTATTCAGCTTAATGGTAATACCACGTTCTCGTTCTAGATCCATTGAATCCAATAACTGATCTTGCATTTCTCTATCCGCAACTGTATGTGTCAATTGTAGTATGCGATCTGCTAGAGTAGATTTACCGTGATCTATATGTGCAATGATTGAAAAATTTCTTATTTGTTTTTGTCTCTTTCGAGCTTCATTTTTATCCATTATATTAAATCCTCATTCCTTCGTCTTCACAGGCGTTCTTACCTATTATACCAACGATTAGAACAGAGCACAATCAAATTAGCAGACATATAATAAGGAGATGGCCGACAGCCATCTCCTTATTTGTTACTTATGCTTATCTTTGAAGGCATCCTTTACCTTTGAAAAAAACGAACCTTCATCTTGTTCAATAATCTCATCATACTCACTAACTTTAGCAAATTTTCTTAGCTGTTCAGCTTGTTCTTGATTTATTTTTTTAGGAATCTCAACATTTACTGTGATATGCTGATCTCCGTTACCTGTTCCACGTAAGCGTGGTGCTCCTTTTCCTTTTAAGCGGAAAGCAGTACCTGGCTGAGTACCTGAAGGTATCTTAAATTTAACTTTACCATGGACAGTGGGAACTTCAAGTTCATCTCCTAATGTTGCTTGAACCATATTGATTGGTAATTCGTAATAGATCTCCGTACCTCTTCTTTTGAATTGATCAGATGATGCTACTCTAAAGACTACATAAAGGTCCCCGTAAGGTCCACCGTTTTTCCCAGCATCTCCCTGATTTTGAAGACGCATTTGGTTTCCATCTTCAACACCAGCTGGTACTGTAACTTTTACAGAATGCTGTTCTTTAGTATGTCCAGTTCCATGACAAACTTCACATTTTTCTTTGATTTCCTGACCAGTTCCATGACAAGTTGGACAAGTCTGTTGCGTCATCACACGACCAAATGGAGTATTTCTTTCTACGTTGATAGCTCCTGCACCACCACATTGAGAACATGTTTGAGGACTAGTACCAGGTTTTGCGCCACTACCGCCACAGTTGTTACATTCTTCTTCTCTTCTATAACGAATCGTAGTTTCTTTCCCAAAAATAGCTTCTTCAAATTTAAGATCTAAAACATATTGAAGATCTTCTCCTTGCATGGGAGCATTAGGATTTCTGGGTCTTCTTCCGCCACCACCAAAGAATTGTTCAAATATATCTTCAAATCCACCGCCGCCGAAGCCGCCAGCTCCACCAAATCCGCCACCAGCTCCAAAATTTGGATCAGTAGAAGCATGTCCGTATTGATCATAAGCAGCTCGTTTTTGTTCATCACTTAATACTTCATAAGCTTCAGTGATTTTTTTGAACATTTCATCAGCATTTGATTCTTCACTAATATCTGGATGATACTTTTTTGATAATTTTCTATATGCTTTTTTTATTTCATCTTTTGAGGCATCTTTTGATACCCCTAAAAGATCATAATAATCTTCTTTTGCCGGCATTTTATTCCTCCATACTCTAAAGAGTTGCTAGATGTATTCTATATATGACTATACTATACTTAGAATAAAAAGCCAAAAGCACTAAGCTTTGGCTTTTTATTTGAACTATTCGTCTGCTTAGTCAACTTACTACTACCTCTATTTTAGGTAGTAAGTTATTTCCCTTTAAAGAAATTTATTTATCTTCATCGTCAACTTCTTCAAATTCAGCATCTACAACTCCATCGTCTGAAGTTCCTTCACTACCAGCTTCTCCACCTTGTGCTTCAGCTTGCTCAGCTGCTGCTTGTTCGTAAAGTTTAACTGACATTTCTTGAACGATTTCGTTCAATGCATCTCTTTTAGATTTAATTGCTTCGAAATCATCATTCTCTAAAGCAGTTTTTAATTCATCACGAGCTTCTTCAGCTTTTTTAACATCAGCTTCATCGACTTTGCCATCTAAATCTTTCAATGTTTTATCAATTTGGAAAACTAACTGATCTGCTTCATTACGGATTTCAACTTCTTCTTTGCGTTTTTTGTCTGCTTCAGCATTTTCTTCAGCTTCTTTGACCATGCGTTCAATTTCTTCATCAGAAAGACCTGAAGAAGATTTGATTGTAATATTTTGTTCTTTACCAGTACCTAAATCTTTAGCAGATACATTCACGATACCATTTTTATCAATATCAAATTTAACTTCGATTTGAGGTACACCACGAGGTGCAGCTGGTATATCAGTTAATTGGAAACGTCCTAAAGTTTTATTATCTTTAGCCATTGGACGCTCACCTTGAAGTACATGTACATCTACAGCTGGTTGATTGTCAGCAGCAGTTGAGAAAGTTTGAGATTTACTTGTTGGAATCGTAGTGTTACGATCGATCAATTTTGTAAACACGCCACCCATTGTTTCAATACCTAGTGATAAAGGCGTTACATCTAATAACACGATATCCTTAACATCACCAGAAATCACTCCACCTTGGATAGCAGCTCCCATAGCTACAACTTCATCAGGGTTTACAGAACGGTTAGGTTCTTTACCTGTTTCTTTTTTCACTGCATCAACAACAGCAGGAATACGAGTAGATCCACCAACAAGAATAACTTGGTCAATATCTGATTGAGAAAGACCCGCATCTTTAAGTGCTTGACGAACAGGTTGTTTTGTTCTTTCAACTAAATCATCAGTAATTTCATCAAACTTAGCACGTGTTAATGTTACTTCTAAATGAAGTGGTCCTGCTTCTCCCGCACTAATGAATGGTAAACTAATTTGAGTTGAAGATACACCTGATAAATCTTTTTTAGCTTTTTCAGCAGCATCTTTCAGACGTTGTAACGCCATTTTATCTTTTGAAAGGTCTACCCCATTCTCTTTTTTGAATTCAGCAACAAGGTAATCAATGATTTTTTCATCGAAGTCATCTCCACCTAATCGGTTATCACCAGCAGTAGACATTACTTCGAATACTCCATCTCCTAATTCAAGAATAGAAACATCGAAAGTTCCTCCACCTAAGTCAAAAACCAGAATTTTTTCATCTGTATCAACCTTGTCTAACCCATAAGCTAGAGATGCAGCAGTTGGTTCATTAACGATACGATCTACTTCTAATCCCGCAATTTTACCAGCATCTTTTGTAGCTTGACGTTGAGAATCGTTGAAGTAAGCAGGTACAGTGATAACTGCATTTGTTACTTCTTCACCAAGATAGTCTTCCGCATAAGCTTTTAGATGTTGAAGAATGAAAGCTGACACTTGTTGAGGAGAATATTCTTTTCCTTCAGCTTCAACTTTATAATCTTCACCCATGTGGCGTTTAATTGAAATGACTGTATTTGGGTTAGTGATAGCTTGTCTTTTAGCTACTTCTCCAACTTGAATTTCTCCATCTTTGAATGAAACAACAGAAGGTGTTGTTCGGTTCCCTTCTTTGTTCGGAATAATTTTAGATTCTCCACCTTCAAGAACCGCTACTGCAGAGTTTGTTGTTCCTAAATCAATACCAATAATTTTTCCCATGATATACTCACCTTTACTTCATAAATTTTTTGTTTTAATTTTTGAATCTGATTTTAGAATTTACTGATAGACAGCGACTTTTGCTGCACGTAATACACGATCATGCAGTTTATAACCTTTTTCGAAAACCTGTGCGACTGTTCCACTGTCCTCTTCACTATCCGCCGGCACTTGTGTATATGCTTCATGATAATTTGGATCAAAAGGTTTGCCCTCAGCATCAATAACTTCAATTCCTTCTGACTTAAGAGCTTGGTCAATACTTTCAATTACCATTTCAATACCCTTTTTAAGGTTTTTACCAGCTTCATCTTCTACTTGAATTGTAAGTGCTCGTTCCATATTATCAAGAGCGGGTAATAAGTTTTTAGCAAGATCTTGAGAACGATATCTAGTTGCCAGTTCTCTGTCTCGCTGATTCCTTTTTTGAATATTTGCCAGTTCAGCTTGTAATCTTAAATAACGATCTTCTGTTTCGCTTAACTGCTGTTTAGTCTGTTCAAGTTCTGCTTGAATCGGATCTTCTTCATTAACCTCAGCTTGTTCTGCTGTTTCTTCTTCAAGGATTTGATCTTCCAGTTCTTCATTAGAACGACTATTCATTTCTTCATTCTTTTCCTTCATTATTGTCCCTCACTTTTAAATCTCTATTCTAAATAAAACTTGAGTAAAGTATCTGCTAGTTGCTTCCTGAAAACTTCCAATACTCCAAATGTCTGATCATATGGCATACTTGTTGGTCCTAATACCGCTATGATTCCATCACCATGACCATCTACTTTATAGGTAGCTGTGACTAAACTGAAATCATCAAATAACTCATGATTCAATTCTGTTCCGATCTTCACTTCAAAATCTTGTGTTGCTTTACTTAATATTCTATTCAAATCTAACTCATTATCTAATAATTCATATAATGACTTCAATTTCTTCCTATCCATATGATCAGTGAAATCAAGCAAGTTTGTCTTACCAGATATATGCAATCGATCTTCTTTAGGCTGTCCAAAGACTTCTTCGATTGTTATTAACATATCTTTTGCTGATGAAGCATACTTTTCTACTAATAACGGTATATCGTTTTGAAGCTTAAAGTAGACTTCATACAAAGAATATCCAACTAAATGTTGATTGAATATATTTGTTACTTTTTCAATATCTGATTCATTCACTTGCTTTGAAATGCGAAAAACAGTATTTTCTATCGCACCAGTATCAGTTTGAATGATAGCCATAACTTGATGATTATTCAGTAAAACTAACCTAAAGCCGGTTAACTTACTTGTTTTTCCTTGAGGCCCTAAGACAAAAGCAGTATAACTTGTCAATTGTGACAATAACTGAGCAGACTGATGAAATAAGTCATCCATCTGACGAACATGATTACCGAATGCTTTGTTGATCATAACAATCTGATCCTTTTCAACTTGTTTAGGTTGAATAAGATGATCTATATAAAAACGATACCCTTTTAAGGATGGAATTCTTCCTGAAGAAGAATGTGTTTTTTCTATAAATCCCATTTTTTCAAGAGAACTCATTTCGTTTCTGATTGTTGCAGAGCTAGCTTCGATATTTGTTTCGTCTACTAACTTTTTGGATCCTACTGGCAGACTCGTTGAAGTGAAAAGCCTAATGATAGTCTCCAGAATGATCAATTGTCTCTCTGTCAACATGTGCATCATCTCCCTAAGCACGGTTAGAGACATCTTAATTTTTTAGTTGTTCGAGAATCATATAACAATATACTATTCTCATTAAATTAGCACTCGACTTATCCGAGTGCTAACACATTTATAATTTAACAAAAGAGCATCAACTTGTCAACTATAAAATTTGATTTGTTTTGACCTTTGCCAAAACTTCTCTAGAATCTATTTCATCTTGTTGTAATTGCTTGATTAGAGACTCTATAGAGTCGTATCTAATTTCATCTCTAAGATACTTAACCCATTTTATTCGGACATTTTCCCCATAAATTTCTTTTTTAAAGTCAAACAAATGAACTTCAACAGAAAGATTTTTTCTATATCCGAATGTGGGATTATATCCAATGGAAGCCATCCCATCATACCAGACATTATTTACGAACAGCTTGACTGCATATACCCCAATTTTGGGCATAAACACATCTGGATCTGACAATATATTGGCGGTCGGATAGCCTAGTGTTCTACCTCTTGCATCACCATGTATGACAAATCCGCTTGTTTCATATAAATATCCGAGCAGATCGTTTGCTTTCATTAACTTTCCATCAAGGATAGCTTGTCTAATTCGTGAAGAACTGATTTTTTGATTAGAATCATCTTGTTTTTCTATTTTGAAAATATCAAATCTATTTTTAGCATACTGATCAAGATTATCCATATTAGCGATATCTGCTTTACCATAAGTATAATCAAATCCAGCAACGACTGCTTTGGCATGCCAACCTACGATATACTGATCTACAAATTCTTGAGGTGGCAATGAACCGAAACTAGATGTGAAATCTACTTCATACAAAATATCTACTCCCAGTTCTGCAATCAGTTTCTCTTTTCTTTCCATTGTTGTCAGATAAGAATGATATTCAGGATCAAATTTCTTATATACAAAAGCTGGATGTCTATTGAAAGTCATCAATGCTGATTTTATACCTCTTTCATTTGCAATTTGCACTCCTGTTTCAATAACTTTCTGATGTCCTTTATGAATTCCATCAAAAAATCCGAGAATCAAGACAATATCTTCCTGAATAATTTCTGATGGATCATATGGATGATGAATTTTAATAATGTTCACATTGTCACCTACAATTCTGTTCTTAATACTTTAATTGGTTTTAATAAGTCTAATTTATTTGGATGATCCGAATAAATCGCAACAGCTTTTTGTTTTAGATAAAACACTACCGGCATTTTGATATTTTCTGGAACTTGATTTTTAGGAATCAAAGATCCATTTTTTACTTTAGACCACTCTTCTTCATTCAGATGATACGATGAAAAAGAAGTTAAAACAGATTCTAAAGGATTAATTATTTTTTCTAGTTCCGAATCGTCCATGGCTTGCTTAACTTGCGCTAAAGTGAAAGAATCAACTGCATGGTATCCGCCACTTTCTGTTCTCATCAATTTAGACATATGTGACGGATACCCTAAATATTCTCCTGTATCAACTGCCAATGTCCTTACGTATGTCCCTTTACTGCAACTTACTTTGAATGCAAAAGAAGCAGTACTTTCTTCACTATTGTAGGAAATATTAGATATTCGCTCGTAGTTATAGATGTTGACTGACCTTGATGGTCTATCAACTGTTTCTCCAGCTCTTGCATATTCATATAACCTTCTACCATTTACTTTTACAGCAGAATACATTGGAGGGGTTTGAATAATTTCACCAATGAAAGAATCCATCGCTTTATCAATATCCTCTAATTTCAATTGGTCGTCAACTGTTTTACTTAGAACGGTTTCTCCTGAACCGTCCTCAGTTGTTGTGGAATACCCAAGGGTAATTTCACCCTCGTATGTCTTCTTAGAGTTCACCATATATTCCAAAACTTTTGTTGCTTTTCCTATCGCAATTGGTAATACACCTTCTACGTCAGGATCTAACGTTCCTGAATGTCCAATCTTTTTAGTTTTTAAAATTTTCCTCATTTTAAAAACACAATCATGACTAGTCATCCCTTTTTCTTTCCACAAAGGTATGATTCCTTCCAAACGAACCCCTCCACTACTTGTTAATTACGTATACCTTATTCAGATATGTAAATTGACCATACATGGAAAAAGAGAACCCATGTCAATAAAGACAACTGATTCTCTTTCCATTTAGATCAATTAATAATAAAAATGAATATCACTTATTTAATCATTATTTTTTAACTGATTCAATAATTCATCAATGTGATTTCCATATGCTACAGATTCGTCTCTAGCGAAAAATAATTCAGGCGTTTTATGAATAGATAAACGACTTCCCAATTCTTTTCTGATCAATCCTTTAGCTTTAACCAAGCCTTCTTGAGTTTCAGAAACAGTTTTTTCATCTTCACTTAGAGTACTGTAATATACTGTAGCTTGCTGTAGATCTCCAGTAACTTCCACATCAGTAATTGTAATCCCTTGAACTCTTGGATCTCTTACTCTTTTTTGCAAGATATCATTAACTTCTCTTTGGATTTCCTGGGAGACTCGACCAACTCTATAATTTGGCATATTTGCTCACCTGTCCTTTGATCTGTTTTAAACAATGTATTCATAAATAATTTATGAATACATTTAATAATAATAGGATTATCTCTCGATTTCAACCATTTCAAATGCTTCGATAACATCATCAACTTTGATATCATTATAACCTTCTATTGTTATTCCACATTCAAAACCAGTTCTGACTTCTTTTGCATCATCTTTAAATCGTTTTAAGCTAGATAATTCGCCTTCATACTGAACAATTCCATTACGAACTAAACGAATTGAGCTGTTACGTTTGATTACACCATCGCTTACGAAACAACCAGCAATCGTTCCTACCTTAGAAACACTATAGGTTTCTCTAACAGTTGCTTGTCCAGTAACTTGTTCTTCAAATTCCGGATCCAGCATACCTGTCATAGCTGATTCGATTTCATCAATCGCATTGTAGATTACTCTGTGAGTTCTAATATCTACTTCTTCACGGTTAGCACTTTCGCTTGCCTGAACTGTTGGGCGAACGTTAAAGCCAATGATAATCGCAGAACTTGCAGAAGCAAGGGTAACATCACTTTCATTAATTGCTCCAACTCCAGTATGAATAATATTGACTTTCACACCTTCAACTTCAATTTTCTGAAGACTTGAAGCTAACGCTTCAACGGATCCTTGCACATCTGCTTTAATGATAACATTTACTGCTTTGATCTCGCCTTCTTCAAGACTTTCAAACAGATTCTCAAGAGTTACTTTATTTGTTGTAGAACGTTTTGCTTCGTTAGCCGCAGTAGCTCTTGACTCTCCAACTTGTCTAGCTGTTTTCTCATCTTCAAAGACCACAAAACGATCACCAGCTTGTGGAGCAATATTTAACCCTGTAATTTCAACCGGTGTAGATGGTGAAGCATGTTTCACTCTACGTCCTTTATCATTTGTCATTGTGCGGACACGCCCAAAAGCGTTTCCTACAACAATCGGATCACCTTGAGATAGTGTTCCCTCTTGGACTAGCAGAGTCGCAATAGGGCCTTTAGCTTTATCTAATCTTGCTTCAATGACAGAACCAAGTGCCGGGCGCTTAGGATCAGCTTTGAGTTCTTCGATTTCTGCTACTAATAAAACCATATCTAATAGTTCTTCTAGGTTTTTATTGAATAAGGCAGAAATCTGTACGAATATAGTATCTCCACCCCAATCTTCAGGAATCAATTCATATTCTGTCAATTCTTGCATTACTCGGTCAGGATTAGCACCTGGCTTATCTATTTTATTAACTGCTACAATAATTGGAACTTCAGCAGCTTTTGCGTGGTTTATTGCTTCAACTGTTTGCGGCATAACGCCATCATCTGCTGCTACAACAATTATAGCAATATCTGTAATGTCAGCTCCACGAGCACGCATTGTGGTAAATGCAGCATGTCCAGGTGTATCCAAGAAAGTTATCAATTTACCTTTTTCTTCAACTTGATAAGCTCCAATATGCTGGGTAATTCCTCCAGCTTCACCTTCCGTTACGTTAGTATGACGTAACGTATCCAATAAAGTTGTTTTACCGTGGTCAACATGTCCCATAATTGTAACTGTGGCAGGTCGAGTTACTAAATTTTCTTCAACAACTTCCTGATTGAAAAAGGTATCAAAATCAGTTAAGTCTACTTGTACTTTTTCTTCTGTTTCAATTCCATAGTCAGCCGCAAGTAATTCAATCGTATCTTTATCTAATGACTGATTCTGAGTAGCAACGACACCCATCAAGAAAAGTTTTTTAACGATTTCAGCAGGTTCGCGATGAATTTTCTTAGCGATCTCAGCTACTGTATTACCATCAGTATACTCTAATACTTTTGGCAATTCTCTTACTTTGCGTGGAGTTGGAGTAGCTTGAGACTGCTGCTGATTCTTTTTGCCTTTGCGCTTTCTACCAGCTGGTCCACCATTTATTCCACGATGTTGACGAGAACTTCTTCTTTTTTTAGATTGTTGAAATTGCTGTTTTTGTTGTTCATCTGTTGTTCTTTTTTGAACAGTTGGTTCTTGAGTTGTTTTTTGAGTGTTTTTGCTTTGAGTATTATTCGGTTTTTTTGTTGCTCGATTTTGTGTTTGTATGTTATTTTGTCCTTTACTATTTTGTGATTTATCAGCACCAGCACGATTTTCTTTTTGAGTATTCGACTGGTTTCTGACAGAGTTATTCGATTTTTTTGAATTATTGTTCGTTTGAGTATTTTTATTTGGTGCTTTAGTTTTATTTCCAGCTGGTTGACTAGTTGTAGCAGAAGCGGGTTTAACAGCTAAAGCTTTATTCAGTTTTTCAACATCACTGTCATTCATCGTAGACATATGACTCTTATAATCGATACCTATTTCTTTAGCCTTTTCGATTATTTTCTTACTTTCGACATTTTTTTCTTTTGCAAATTCATAGACGCGTTTTTTGCCCATGCAATCACCTTCCTATTCCTATTATTGCAATTTTTGAAGGGACTGTGCAAATCCTCCGTCTGTAATTGCAACCACTGTTCGTATTTTCCCGATAGCTTTCGATAAATCTCCACGACTAAAGTCAGTCAGCACTGGGATACGATAGTGTTCACATTTATTCAAAAATTGCTTTACTGTATTTTCACTTGCATCAGAAGCTAGTACAACAACTTTAGCTTCATGACTTCTGACAGCATTGAGTACTAATGCTTCTCCTGAAATTAAATTGCCTGAACGTTGAGCAAGACCAAGTAAATTTAAACTTTTTTGCTTATTATCCATTTTTCAATTCCGATCTTGCTTTTTGATACTCTACATAAGAGAGTAATTCTTCATAAAAAGCTGCATCTATTTTCGTGTTCAGCGCTTGATCAAGAGAGTTTTTATTTTGAGCTTGCTTTACTAGGATTGGATCAAGAGAAATATAAGCCCCTCGTCCATTTTTTTTCCCAGTGGGATCAATTGAAACATTTCCTTCTTTATCTCTGACCAATCGTACCATCTCTTTTTTTGGCTTCATTTCGTTAGAAGCCACACATTTTCTCATTGGAACTTTACGTTGCCGCATACTCATCCCACCTTTAACAAAACTTAACAAACTACTTTAGACTACATCTGTCAGACAGTTTGAATTAAGAGTTCTCTTCATCAGTTTCTTCGCTGATTTCTTCAATTTCATCTATATCAATCTCAGCATCGATTTCTTCATCCATACCATCTCTTTTTTCTGCGGATTGAATCATATCTTCCATGTCTTCTGGATTTAATTCACCTTTTTCAAAGTCACCATCATTTAGTGGATCTAATGGTTGTTGGTCCATACCAGTTGCCACTTCTTCAGCATATATATCTGAATTATTATTTGCTGCATCTGAAACTTGTATTTCGTCTATATCTTCAACGTCTACACCGGCCGCAGCATCAAAGAAAGATTGATCTGGATTTTCCAAAGAATCTACCTCTTGCTCTGCTACTTCTTCTCCATCATTCAACGCTTCAAAAAATGAGTCATTTGTTAGATCTTCAGCTTCTTCTTCCAAGTTACTCATATCGCTTTCTGATTTGATATCAATCTTAAAACCTGTTAATTTAGCAGCCAGACGAACATTTTGTCCTCTTTTACCAATTGCTAAAGAAAGCTGATAGTCTGGAACTACGATTACACAACTTTTATTTTCTTTATCAAACATTACTTCAAGCACTTGAGCAGGATTCAATGCATTTTTGATAAATATTGCTGGATCTTCATCCCATTCTACAATATCCATATTCTCACCATTCAACTCATTAACGATTGCTTGTACTCGAGTTCCTTTTGGTCCAACACAAGTTCCAACTGGGTCTACATTTTCGTCTCGAGACATAACAGCAATTTTAGAGCGATCTCCTGCTTCGCGAGCTATTGATACAACTTCCACTGTACCATCGAAAATTTCGGGTACTTCTTGTTCGAAAAGACGTTTAATCAAATTTGGATGGGTTCTACTGACAAATACTTGTGGTCCCTTAGTAGAGTTTTCAACATTACTTACATATACCTTGATGCGGTCATGTGTATGGTAACGTTCATTTTCTATCTGATCACGTTTTGATAAAACAGCTTCAACCTTACCTAAATTGATATATATAAAACGATTATCTTGTCTTTCAACCGTTCCAGTCATCAAATCATCAGCATACTCAATATACTCATTATATACTATTGAGCGTTCAGCTTCGCGCATTCTTTGCATAATCACTTGTTTAGCTGTTTGGGCAGCAATTCTACCAAAGTTTTTTGGTGTGACTTCGAATCTTATCTTATCACCGACTTCATAAGCTTTGTTGATTTCAAGCGCATCAGTCAAACTAATTTCTAATTGTGAATCATATACTTCTTCCGAAACTTCTCTGACTTGATATACTTTGATTTCTCCGTTGTCATCATCAAATTCAACTTCGACATTCTGAGCTGTTCCATAATTACGTTTATATGCAGAAACTAATGCAGCTTCTAATGCCTCAATAACGACCTCTTTGGAAATACCTTTTTCTTTTTCAAGTGTTTCAAGGGCTGCTACTAACTCTTTACTCATCATTTTACTCCCTTTATTAATTTTTTTCATCTAAGAACAAACAAAATCAGAATTTAATAGCTAATCTTGCTTTAGCAATATTGGATCTGTCAATTACTAACTCTTTCTCTCTAGTCTTGATTCTGATAACTAATGTGAGTGAGTCTTCGTTCAATTCTTTCAAAGTGCCTTCAAATGTATTTTCACTTTCAATCTGCTGGTACAAAGAAACATGTATATATTGACCTAGTGCTTCTTCAAAATCTTTTTCTTTTTTTAAAGGTCTTTCTGCACCAGGTGAGGATACTTCCAGATAATAAGGATGGGGAATTGGATCAACTTTCTGTGAATCCAATGTTTCTCCTATTTTCTCGCTGAAACGAGTACAATCGTCCAGATCAATGCCACCGTCTTTATCTATATATAAACGTAAGAACCAATTTTTACCTTCTTTAACATATTCAACATCAACCAGCTCATATCCTATTTGTTGTGCAATCGGATCCGCAATGGCTGTTACTTTATCTACTGTACTCAAAAAGCATCTCCTCTCAATCATTTTTATGGCTAATTTTCATTTTTTCATTAAAAAGAGTGAGCGGAATGCGCTCACTCTAAAAGAATATTACTTTACTCATAGACTATTTTACCATATATCCCCTATATACGCAACTTGCATGCTATTTCACAGTCTTTAGAAAAATCAAAATATATATTAAATATCAAATAAAGATAATTGGTTTTCGTCTGGGAGATGTTCTAATACACCATTTAAATCCATATACTCAATTACTGTTTTAGATACTTTTCCTCTTTTTGAAAGATCTTCCTTAGAAAGAAATGGACTTTCTTCTCTCGCTTCAACAATTGCATTTGCTACGCTTCCACCTAATGAAGGTACACATCGAAAAGGAGCTAGTAAAGAATCCCCTTCAATAATAAAATCTGAAGCATGTGATTTTTCAATATCTACCATTTTGAAGTTAAATCCTCTTTCAACCATTTCGTTCGCTAATTCAAGCACAGTTAGTAGATTTTTTTCTTTTGTCGAAGCATCTAACCCTTTATCTGTTATTTCTTTCATTTTTGCCTTTATTGAAGCTTTTCCTTGACTCATCGCTTTAAGATCAAAATCACTTGCACGAATAGAAAAGTAAGCAGCGTAATAATATAAAGGATGATGTACTTTAAAATAAGCTACTCGTAATGCCATTAAAACATATGCTGTAGCATGAGCCTTAGGAAACATATATTTAATTTTAAGGCATGAATCAATATACCATTTCGGTACATTATTCTCACGCATGATCTGCTGCCATTCTTCAGGTATTCCTTTCCCTTTACGAACATGTTCCATAATCTGAAAAGCAATACTATCATCGATTCCTTTGTGCTGCAGATAAACCATGATATCATCTCGACAGCCAATAACTTCTGATAGTGGTATATTCTGTTGGCGAATCAACTCTTCAGCATTTCCAAGCCATACATCTGTCCCATGAGATAAACCAGAGATCTGTAGTAACTCTGCAAAAGTTGTTGGATTCGTTTGCTCCAGCATTTGGCGAACAAATCGCGTTCCGAATTCAGGAACGCCAAGTGTGCCTGTTTTCGAATATATCTGACTTTCATCTACCCCTAATACTTCTGTACCGCTGAAAAGCTGCATTACACCCGGATCGTTAACTGGTATTGTTTTAGGGTCTATACCTGACAGATCCTGGAGCATTCGAATCATCGTAGGATCATCGTGTCCTAATATATCTAATTTTAAAACGTTATCATGGATTGAATGAAAGTCAAAGTGAGTTGTCTTCCAATCTGAATTCTGATCATCTGCTGGATATTGAATTGGTGTAAAGTCATATACATCCATATATTCAGGAATTACGATAATTCCTCCTGGATGTTGGCCTGTAGTTCTCTTGACTCCAGTTAATCCTTTAGCTAGTCTATCAATCTCAGCCGAACGAATTGTCATTTGATTATCTCTCTCATATCCTTTAACAAATCCAAAAGCCGTTCGATCTGCTATAGTGCCAATTGTTCCAGCCCGGTAGACATATTCTTCTCCAAATAACTCTTTTGTATAATGATGGGCTTTAGCTTGATATTCTCCTGAAAAATTCAAATCAATATCAGGAACTTTGTCTCCATTAAAGCCTAAGAAAGTTTCAAAAGGAATATCATGTCCGTCAGTTACCATCTGCTGATCACAATTTGGACAGGTCTTCGGTGGTAAGTCAAATCCTGATCCTACTTCGCCCTCAGTGAAGAATTCAGAAAATTTACACCCAGGACAGCGATAATGAGGTGGCATAGGATTTACTTCAGTTATTCCCGTCATAGTTGCTACAAAACTTGATCCAACTGACCCACGTGATCCAACAAGATATCCATCATTTACGCTTTTATGAACTAACTTTTGAGATATCAAGTAAATTACAGAAAATCCATTACCTATAATACTGTCCAGTTCTTTCTCTAATCGTTTTTCAATAATCTCAGGTAGTGGATCTCCGTATAACCGGTGTGCTTCGTTATAACTCATTTCACGGATTTCTTGCTCTGATCCTTCCATTTTGGGAGTAAACAGGTCGTGTTTAACCGGTGAAATGTTTTCATCAACACTAGCAGCAATATTTTGAGAATTCGTAACTACAACTTCTTTAGCTTTTAATTTACCTAAGAAAGATAGGTCTTCTAGCATTTCATCAGTCGTTCTAAAATGAACTTCAGGATTTTTAGACTTATTAAAGCCGCCTTTGTTTAAAGTTTCAAGTAGTATATCACGGTAAATTGCATCTTCAGGGTTTGCGTAATGTACATTACCAGTAGCAACTACAGGTATAGATAATTCTTCCCCAATTTTCACAATGTTTGATATGATATCTTCTAAATCTTTTTCAGAATTTATCATTTCACGATCTAATAGATGTTTGTAAGCACCTTTAGGCATAATTTCAAGATAATCATAATGTCTAGCTAATTTTTTTGCTTCATCAAATCCTTTTTGCATCATCGCTTCAAACACTTCACCTTGAGCACATCCAGAACCTACAATCAGACCTTCTCTATATTTCTCAAGTAGAGATCTTGGTACTCGAGGAACTCTATAGAAATATTCAGTTAAAGAAGTTGAAATTAATTTAAATAGATTTTTCAATCCAATTTGTGATTGTGCAAGTATTGTAATATGACTAGGTCGTGTTCTTTTGTAAGCATCACCTTGGCCCATGTAATCGTTTAGTTGACGATGGATTTCAATTGAGTACTCTTCCGAAGCTTCTTTAAGAAACGCCCAAAGTAAATGTGCGGTCGTTTCAGAATCGAAAATAGCCCTATGATGCTGTTCTAAAGCCACACCATAACGCTTCGCCAATGTATTCAGGCGGTGTGTTTTAAATGTCGGATGTAAAAATCTAGAAAGTTCTAGCGTGTCAATTACCGGAAGCTTGGAAACAGGCATTTCATTTTTCTGATAACCTGTATTCAAAAATCCTATATCAAAGCTGGCGTTATGAGCGACTAATATCGAACCCTCACTAAAAGCCTTGAACTCTTCTAGTACTTGTTTTTCCGTTTTAGAACCTTTAACCATATCATCTGTTATTCCAGTAAGATTGATTGTGGTATCAGATAAAGGATGACCTGGGTCAATAAACTCCTGAAATTCTTCTATAATATTGCCTTTATGCATTTTAACAGCTGCCAACTCTATTATATTATCATAGATAGCAGATAATCCTGTCGTTTCCACATCAAATACTACATATGTAGCTTCCGGAAGGTTATCATCTGAAACGTTATAAGCAATTGGAACTCCATCATCAACAAGGTTTGCTTCTAGCCCATAAATGATTTTAACATTGTGCTTCTTGCCTGTGGTATGAGCATCTGGATAAGATTGTGCGACACCGTGGTCGGTAATTGCAATAGCTTTATGTCCCCATTTAGCAGCTTGTTCAACTAAATTAGTTGCAGTGATCGTTGCATCCATTTGACTCATTGTTGTATGCGCATGTAATTCAACCCTTTTTTCATCAGCTGGTTGTGTATCTTCTCTTTCTACATGGCTGGTTTCCTGAACATCTTGAGCATTAACAACTAAATCTCTCATAAATGTATCTTCTTGAACGCTGCCTCGAACTTTCAACCACATACCTTTTTTGATGTTCTCAAATATTTCTTCATCTGAAGCATTATTGGAAAATTTCTTACAGGTAAAGGAAGAGGTATAGTCGGTAATTTTGAATATCAGTAATTTTCGTTTAGAACGCAGTTCTCTTACCTCGACATCAAAAACATAACCTTCAAGAGTAACGCTTCTTTCTTCTTCAACTATCGTACTCATTTGTCGAACCGGATCATTTTCTTGAATGTTTCTGCCTAGTTTAACTGGTCCTGATGGAGCTGCTTCTTTTCTTTTTTCTTTATTGATATTAGCTTGCTCAATATTTTTAGTTAATCGTTCAGCTAATAATAAATCTTCTTCTTCTTTTTGCTGTTTGAAAGCAGTTAACTTCTCATCACTAATTTTTTCATCAATTATTGCATCAATTTTGAATTGCTTCGGAAATCCCATTTTAATATATTGTTCTGCTATTTTCGGGAAAAAATCTTCTTGAAACTTGTTTTTTGTCAACTCATGTTCGATATAAAATAACACTTTCTGTCCCTTTAATTCAGGATAGCTATTTTCAAATATATCATTACATAATGGGGAATCAACTTGGCTTTTCTTACAGGCTATTCTCCAATAGTTGATTAATTTTTCGTTAGTCACAATCGGCTCACTCGTTAAAATAATTAATTCGATTTGAGCAATTTCTTTAAAGCCTCTTTGAAGTTGATCATGTAACAAAATATATGTCTCAAATGGTAAAATATCAGCAAATTTCAAAGTGATTTGCCAAGTTTTAGAGTGCTTGTGGACTATCACTGATTCCACTGAGCCGCCTTCTAATCCAATCCTCTGATCTGGGGTTGGATTTAAATTGATTTGCTGAAGAAGTGTTTGAAATAATTCTTGCTGATTTAGACTCAAAATAAGTGCCCTCTTTCTCGATCTTTGCTTACAAATAAAAGGAGAATCCATCAATAAGCCAGGCATAATAAATAGTCTATTCTATAGAAGAGAATCGTTTCTTCAAGGTTATGAATGTGACGATTCTTCTCTTCAAAATAGAAAACGATTATGAATTGCTTCGGTTTCTCCTCAACTACAATTATTCACTATGATTTAAAATGCTTAATGTATCAATCAAATCATCTTTTTTAATTTCAACCATTTCGCCGCTTTTTCTAAACGTCACTTCTACAATACCCTCTGAAGCTTTTTTACCAACGGTTATACGCACTGGAATACCGATGAGTTCAGCGTCCTTAAATTTTACCCCTGCACGTTCTTGTCTGTCATCAATCAATACAGAGAGTTCTTTAGCTTCAAGCACTTCATACAATTCATGTGCTAATTCTCTTTGTGCATCGTCTTTCATCTGAATCGGTATGATATGCACATCAAATGGTGCAATTGAATTTGGCCATATCAAACCTTTTTCGTCAGCGTTTTGTTCGGCTACCGCTGATAGCAAACGACTCACACCTATACCATAACTGCCCATGATTACTGGAGTTTGTCTTCCATTATTATCTAGAACAGTTGCATTCATTGACTCTGAGTATCTTGTACCAAGTTTAAATATGTGTCCAATTTCGATTCCTCTTGCAAATTTAAGTTTACCCCTGCCATCAGGAGACGGTTCATTTTCATTTACGACTCTCACATCTGCATATTGATTAGGTATGAAATCTTTGCCTGGGTTTACATTTATATAATGTTTGCCTTCCTGATTCGCTCCTGATACTGCATTTACTATATCTTGAACATATAAATCAGCTATAACAGTAACTGCTTCATTTAAATTAACGGGGCCAACATAACCTGCTACTGTTTGGAACAGTTCTTTTACTTGGTCATCTGTAGCTGGCTCAATATCTTGAGCACCTACGATAGTCCGTAATTTTACCTCATTCACTTCGTGATCCCCACGAACAATTGCGAGTACTGGTTTTTGCTCATCAGTAACATACAAAACAGATTTCAATACTTGATCAAGTTTTACATTTAAATAATCTGCCACTTCTTTAACAGTTTTAG
Source organism: Marinilactibacillus piezotolerans (assembly GCF_900114235.1). Lineage (GTDB taxonomy): Bacteria > Bacillota > Bacilli > Lactobacillales > Carnobacteriaceae_A > Marinilactibacillus > Marinilactibacillus piezotolerans. Next base: position 122,592 of record NZ_FOSJ01000001.1, read on the forward strand.
TATCTGGTGTGTCTTTTAGTTCGATATCATTTTGAACTTTTATTTTTGGTTGAGACTTGTAAAGACTCGTCGCCATTTCTAAATTAGCAGCATATTCGCTTGAATCAGAGTAGACGACTACATCTTCTCCAGCTTCTGCCAATGCCATAAATTCAATGGAGTCTTTTCCACCCATTGCACCGGCATCTCCGATAATTGATCGGAAATTCAACCCAACACGGCTAAATGCATTGGTATACGCTTCAGCAATTTGATTGTACGATTCATCTAGACTCTCGTAACTGTCATGGAACGTATAAGCATCTTTCATAATAAATTCTCGACCACGCATTAAACCAAATCTAGGTCTTTTTTCGTCTCTAAATTTTGTCTGAAACTGATAAAGCATTAATGGTAATTTTTTGTATGATTTCACTTCATCTTTAATTAAACTTGTAAATGTTTCTTCATGTGTTGGACCCAAGATAAAATCACGTTCATGTCGATCTTGTAATTTAATCAAATCTTCGCCATAAGTTTCATATCTACCGGATTCTTTCCATAAATCAGCAGGCAATAAAGTTGGCAGAAGCATTTCTGAACCATCAATCTTATCCATTTCTTCTCTAATAATTGCTTTAATCTTTTCAAGTACTCTATGAGCTAATGGAAGATACGTATAAATTCCTGAGGATAATTGTCTTATATATCCTGCCCTTAGTAAGAGCTGATGGCTAATTACATCAGCATCATTTGGCGTGTCCCTTAAAGTTGGAACAAATAGTCTTGATTGTTTCATGAATTAAATCTCCTTTAAAATTACTAATTTAAGAAAAATGTTTGAATATCATTCCATGTTACAGCTAGCATTAAAACGAGTAGAAATCCCACCCCTATCAGTGTAATGATACCCTCTTTTTCTTCACTGATTGGTTTCCTGCGAATGCCTTCAACGATGTTTAAAAGTAATTTACCTCCATCAAGCGCTGGGATAGGTAATAAATTCATAATCCCAAGGTTAACACTTAAGTAACCGATGAAGCTAATAATACCAAACAATCCAGCCTGAGCTACATTCTGACTCGTCGCAAAGATTGCAACTGGACCACCCAGTTTATCAATACTGAATCCTCCAGTTAGAAATGATCCTAATATAACAACAATTTGCGAAATGATTTGCCATGACTGTGTAAAGCCATAGGTGATTTTACTACTTAAAGACCGATCGAGATAAGTTTGAACTCCGATTCTACCAATTTGATTCCCTTGACCATCGTCTACAGATTCTGGAGTAATATTTTTTTCAACAATCATTCCATTCTGCTTCTCAATTGTGAAAAGCATCTCTGTTTCAGGAGATTGTCCTACGACAGTAACCATTTGATTAAAAGAATCAATTTCAGTATTATCAATTGAAAGAATACGATCCCCATTTTCAACATTTGCCTCAGCTGCAGGCGTATCTTCTTGAACCTCTCCAATTAATGCTTCACTTGATGGTACATACCCTTGGATAAAAGCCAATAGACTAAAAGCTATAATCGCCAATATAAAATTGTTCAAGGGTCCTGCAAAATTCGTGAGCATTCGATTGATTAAAGATGCTGATTGAAATTGTCTGTCTTTCGGTGCGATCTGTAAAATCGTTCCATCTTTTTCAACGAGCAATGCGGTTCGAGTAACAGAATAACTGTGCACCTCGTCAGCTTGTCCTTCAATTCTGCCTTCTATAAATAATTTTTCTTCGAGATCGAAGTTTGTTACTTCTATGGGAATACTGTTTACATTCTGCAACTTATTTTGAAGATCAATTTTTTCAACTTTATTTTCTTCATTAAAAAAAAGTGAGACCGGCATTCCCGCTCTAAGATCAGCTTCTTCATAGCCTGCCATTCTTACATATCCACCAACTGGAAGTAATCGAACAGTATAAGTTGTTTCGCCTTTTCTATGATAAAAAAGCTTTGGTCCAAATCCGATTGAAAATTCTCTTACTAGTATACCCGCTCTTTTAGCAAAATAAAAGTGACCAAATTCATGCACAATAACGATAATACCGAAAACGAGTAAAAAGACTAATATAGTTTTAACCATTTATGCTCTCCTTTAATACCTTGTAATTATACTAATCCCATAATAAACATTACTGATAAAACGAACAGTAAACTATCAAAACGATCTAAAATACCCCCATGTCCAGGTAGTATATTACCTGAATCTTTAGTTCCAAAATGTCGCTTAATCGCAGATTCAATTAAGTCCCCAATTTGTCCGGCAATTGAAAGTACTACTACTAATGGCAGCATTAAAAGGATCGGCCAACTGGTAGGGAATAATAAAAGATAAATAACTGATACGATCATTGCAATAACAATACCCCCGATAGAACCTTCAATTGTTTTGTTTGGAGAAATAAGAGGTGCAAGTTTTGTTTTCCCGAATTTCCTACCAACTAGATACGCTCCTGTATCTGTTGACCAAATGATCAGTAAGGACAATATCAATAAGTGAATATTTGTTTCTCTAATCAATATAAAAGAATGAAATCCTGTGCCAATATATAAAATACCCACAAATGATATACCAACATCTTCGATTGTATAATTTTTAACAACTAAGGTCAGTGATATCAGCATTAGTATCAGTAATGCAAATAAAGAACCATTTTCTGGTAAAACTGGAAAAACTTCTAATATTCTATTATATAAAATCACAAATATAAGAGCTATTGAAGAAACTAAGGTAGGGATGGAAATAGGGTTTATCCCCTTCATTTGATGAATTTCCATTAATGCAGTGATAGCTAATAAAACTATAAATCCTTCCAGTACCCATGAACCAATATAAATAATCGGTACAAAAAATAAAAGAGCAATAATTGCTGTCATAGAACGCTGTTTCATCCGTCTCCTCCTGAATCTATTTTAATCAAATCGCCCCATAGCGACGGCTTCTGTATTGATAATCCAGTAGAGCTTTATCTAAAACCTCACCTGTAAATTCAGGCCAGAACAATTTCGAAAAATAAAATTCACTATATGCATTTTGCCATAGTAAAAAGTTGCTTAGTCTTTGTTCACCACTGCTTCTTATTAGTAAATCTACGTCATCGTATGGAGTAATAGAATTTGTAAGTAATTCTGCCTGAAGTACCTCTTCTGATATATCTTTTTTATTTATCTGTCCACTTAAAACTTTATCGAAAAGTGATTTTGTTGCTTCTACTATTTCGGCTCTTCCACCATAATTAAAAGCAAAATTCAAAATCATACCAGTATTATTTTTTGTTTCATCAATAGCTTTTTCGATGGCTTTCTTTGTAGAACCAGGTACTTTATCTTTAAATCCAATCATGTTTACTTTAATATTATTTTCTTGTAATTCTGGAACAAATCGATCAAAAAATTTAACAGGCAATTGCATAAGAAACTTCACTTCTTGGGGAGGTCTTTTCCAATTCTCTGTTGAAAAAGCGTATAAAGTTAACACCTTTATGCCTCTTTCGCTTGCTCGAATTGTAACGCGTCTTATTGCTTCCATACCTTCTTGATGACCTTCCTTGCGCTCTTTACCTGTCTGCTGAGCCCAACGGCCGTTGCCATCCATAATAATTGCCACGTGGTCAGGAATCTGTTCAATTACTGTATCTACCTGTGGATAATCCCCCACATCAAAACCTCCAAGTATTTATTCTACATCTACTCTATTGTAGTAAATAATATTTGAAATTACCATATCAAAATATATAAAATTTTTATAAGGATTTGTTGCTATTAATAAAATGCAATATCCATAGTTTAGTCTAATTCTGAACCATAATCAAAAAATTATTCAAAATAAGGTAATTTTGATATAATAATACTATAAATTGCACTATTATATTTGAGGAGGAAGTTAATTTGAAAACAAAGTTAAAAAATTATATTATTGGTTTAATAATAACTACCGTAGTTACAAAATTAGTAAACAAATTTATTATTGAAAAACTACAAAGCTAAAACTTCATAATCTTCAGTTAATTAAATAGTTAATTTTTGTCCGCACATATGTATTTAAAACAAAGAATGCAAGGAGATAATCAAAATCTCCTTGCATTTTTTAATTATACATCTAAAATTTCTTTTTCTTTTTCAGCTGATAGTTTGTCAATTGCAGCTACACTGTTATCTGTCAGTTTTTGTACTTTTTCCTCAAAATCTCTAAGATCATCTTTTGTTAAATCACCGTTTTTTTCTGCTTTTTTTAGTGAATCTATCGAATCACGTCTAATGTTTCTAATAGAAATCTTAGCATTTTCAGCTTCTTTTCCTACTTGTTTAGCAATTTCTTTTCTACGTTCTTCTGTTAGAGCAGGTACAACTAATCGAATGACAGTGCCGTCATTTGAAGGTGGAATACCAATATCTGACTGGTTAAGAGCTTTTTCAATATCCCCTACTGAATTTTGGTCATACGGTGTAATCAATAGTACTCTTGCTTCAGGTACTGAGATTTGAGCTAATTGATTCAAAGGGGTTTCAGCTCCATAATACTCTACATTCACGCGATTCAACAAACTTGGATTTGCTCGACCAGCTCTGATTGAACCGAGTTCTCTAACATATGCTTGTTCTGCTTTTTTCATTCTTGCTTCTGTGTCTTTTAATATACTATCACTCATTATGAGTCCTCCTGACGGTTGTGCCGATTGTTTCTCCTAAAGCTACACGTTTTATATTTCCTGTTTGGTTCAAATTGAATACGACTAACGGGATATCATTATCCATGCTTAATGAAGAAGCTGTTGTGTCCATAACTTGAAGTGACTGATTGATAATTTCAAGATACGTAAGCTTTTCATATTTTACTGCAGTTTTATCAACATTAGGATCAGCAGAATAGATTCCATCTACGTTGTTTTTGGCCATCATGATTACATCAGCATTGATTTCTGCTGCGCGTAACGCAGCCGTAGTATCCGTTGAAAAATAAGGACTTCCAATTCCGCCGGCAAAAATTACGACTCGACCTTTTTCCAAATGTCTAATCGCTTTTCTACGAATATATGGTTCAGCTACTTGTCTCATTTCTATTGATGTTTGAACTCGTGTAGGGACACCAGTATTTTCCAGACAATCTTGTAAGGCTAGTGCATTCATAACGGTTGCGATCATACCCATATAATCTGCTTGTGATCTTTCCATTCCCATTTCAGAACCTACGTGACCTCTCCAAATGTTTCCGCCACCAACAACAATAGCGATTTCAATACCAAGGTCATGAACATCTTTAATTTCTCTACAAATCTCATCAATAGTTGGAGGTTGAATACCAAACCCACTATCCCCGGCTAAAGCTTCTCCACTTAATTTCAGTATTATTCTCTTATATTTAGGCTCTGTCATTTTGATTTCCCTCCATTAGTCATACAAATTTAGTTTACCATATTCCTTCATATAGTTCATTATAAAAAAGCGGTTTAGTATGTATTAGACTGTAAAAAAGGCAGGAACGTTAAAGATCACGTTCCCACCCAATTTAAAGACTAACTTTAATTCTTGCCTAATTGGCTTTGTACTTCAGCCGCAAAATCTTCAGAACGTTTTTCGATTCCTTCTCCAACCTCATAGCGGATAAATGACTTGACTGTTGCGCCATTTTCTTTTAGATATTGGCCAACAGTTTTATCTGAATCTTTAACATATGGTTGATCTACAAGACTAATTTCAGCTAACCATTTATTCAAGCGACCCTGAACCATTTTTTCTACAATATTGGCTGGTTTACCTTCATTTTTAGCTTGCTCAGATAATACACTTAATTCGTGATCACGTGTTTCTTGAGGAACTTCATCACGAGTAATGTATTTAGGATTGATTGCAGCAATATGCATAGCAATATTACGTGCAACTTCTTCATTATCTGTTCCTTCAACTAATGCTAGTACAGTAATACGGCCACCCATATGTTCATAGTCACCAAATACTTCACCGTCATTTTTTTCTAAAACTGCGAAACGACGTAAAGTAATTTTTTCTCCAATAGTTTGAGTAGCTTCAGTAATTACTGAACCAATCGTACCATCTTCCATTTTTACTTCAAGTGCTTCCTCAACTGAGGCAGGTTTGTTTTCAACGATTGTTTTAGAAATGTTTTTAACTAAGTTTTGGAATTTTTCATTTTTAGAAACGAAATCTGTTTCAGAGTTGATTTCTGCAATTGCTGCAGAATTCCCTTTAGAATAAACGTTAGCTAAACCTTCAGCCGCAATACGGTCTGCTTTTTTAGCTGCTTTAGATACACCTTTTTCGCGTAGGTAATCAACTGCTGCATCTAAATCTCCATCTGTTTCTACAAGTGCTTTCTTAGCGTCCATCATTCCAACGCCTGTTTTATCGCGCAACTCTTTTACTTGTGCTGCTTTAATGTTTGCCAATGTAATTCCTCCTAATCGAAATGTAAAGAACTTTAAACATAGTTCTTAAAATTATTCATTGTCGCCTTCTACAACTTCAACAATTTTATCAAGTGAATCAGATTTAACTTCTTCTTCAAATCCTTCTTCACCTTGGTTTCCTTCAATTACAGCATCTGCAATAGTTTTAGTTAATAGTTTAACTGCACGAATTGCATCATCATTTGAAGGGATGATTACATCGATTTCATCTGGATCACAGTTTGTATCCACCATAGCAACGATTGGGATATTCAATTTTTGAGCTTCTTTAACTGCAATATGCTCTTTACGAGGGTCGACGACGAACAATACATCTGGACGTTTAGGCATATCTTTGATTCCGCCTAAGAATTTTTCTAAGCGGTCACGTTCTTTAATTAAGATTCCTACTTCTTTTTTAGGAAGAACTTCAAAAGTTCCATCTTCTTCCATTTTTTCAAGTTCTTTTAATCGAGTAATACGTTTTTGAATTGTATCCCAGTTAGTAAGTGTTCCACCTAACCAACGGTGATTGATGAAGTAAGCGCCCGCTCTGATTGCTTCTTCTTTAATAGCATCTTGAGCTTGTTTTTTAGTTCCTACAAAAAGAACTGTTCCACCATCTTCAGCGATTTCACGAACGTAATTGTAAGCTTGATCGATCATACGAACTGTTTTTTGCAAGTCGATGATATAAATTCCGTTTCTTTCTGTAAAGATATAACGCTTCATTTTTGGATTCCAACGACGTGTCTGATGTCCAAAATGAACTCCTGATTCTAATAGTTGTTTCATTGATACTACTGCCATTTGTACATTCCTCCATTATGGTTTTTTTCCGCCCTTACTTTCACTTGTATGAAGACTCCATGGCTACAGAGCACCTTTCACTACATCCAGTAAAGTGTGAAATTAGTGTATTTTTACACCGCCTTTAATTATACATAATCAAGTCCTAAATAGCAAATTTTTTTTAAAAACTTGCTTCTTTCTTTTGATTATCGCATAATTATAAAGATTGAAAATTTAATTAAGGAAGTGTCAATACGTGTTTTTTTCTTTTGTTAGAGGATTCATTCGAATTCTTATCTATATTTTTAATGGAAAACCAAAATATATTAATCAAGAAAAATTACCCAAAGATGAGACCTATGTCCTAATTGCACCACACAGATCATTGATTGATCCAGTTTTTATCGTTTTAGCTGCTAGTCCTCGACAGTTTTGTTTTATGGCTAAAAAGGAATTATTTAACAATAAAATATTCGGATGGTTCATCACTAAAATGAATGCATTTCCAGTAGATCGTGATAATCCAAAACCTAGCGCCATAAAAAAACCAATCAAAATCTTAAAAGAAAACAAACTTAGTTTAGTAATTTTCCCTTCCGGTACAAGACATTCTCAAGAATTAAAGGGCGGAGCAGTTACAATCGCTAGAGTAAGCAATCGTCAGATTGTTCCTGTTGTTTATGAGGGAGCTTATACGATCAAGGATATTTTCAAACGTAAAAAAGCAACTGTAAAAATCGGAGACCCTTTTTATGTTGAAAGAAAAATCGAGGGTATCGAAGACGTGAATCAGTACTACTCAGATAAAATCCAAACTGCTTTTGAAGAGTTGGAACAATTGAAGTAATTCAACACTATTTTATAGATAGAAAAGTGGACGGTCTATTATGACCGCCCACTTTTTTTATTTGGTCTGTAATCCTATATTCTGCAATTCATACATATCTTTGTATTTACCACCATTAGAAATCAATTCGTCATGTGTTCCACGCTCGATAATTCTTCCATTATCTAATACTAAGATCTGGTCAGCATCACGAATCGTTGAAAGTCTATGAGCAATCGCTACTGTAGTGCGGCCTTTTCTCATTCTATTCAGACCCTCTTGGATAAGCGTTTCTGTTTCAGTATCAATATTGGCAGTTGCTTCATCCAAAATCAGTATCTTAGGATCTCTAACTATTGTACTTGCAAAAGAAATCAGCTGTTTTTGTCCGCTAGAGAAACTTGCTCCGCGTTCAACTACCCTTGCATCATATTCTCCTGGCAAGTCTTCAATAAACTGATCGGCTTGAACAAATTTTGCAGCTTGAATAATCTCACGATCGTTTATTTCGTCATTTTTAATTCTAATGTTATCTTTTATAGTGCCATAGAATAAGAAAGAATCCTGTAGAACTAGTCCTGTTTTTCTTCTTAACTCTCTCATAGGGTAATCTTTTATAGATCTACCGTCGATTATAACTTCACCTTTTTGGAAATCATAGAATCGCATAAGAACATTTATTATTGAAGATTTCCCACTACCTGTATGCCCTACTAGGGCAACAGTTTCTCCAGGATTTACAGTAAAATTAATATTCTTCAATACGTCAGATTTTCCATCATAAGAGAAAGTTACATTTTTAAATTCAATTTTCCCGATCTCAATTTGTGCCCCCGGTATATCATTTTGTTCAGGAGCATACTCTTCATTATCCATTACTTTTAGAATACGACTACTTGAAACTATACCGTCTTGGAACAAGCTCAAACTATCCATTAATCTTGTCAAAGGCCTGAAAAAATCATTTGCATAAGAAGTAAAAGCATAGATAATTCCTACTTCAACAGGACTACTTAAAGCATTTACTCCAAAAATTGCCAATATCAGAACAACTGCAACTGTATATAAGAAGTTAATGATCGGGCTTAGTAAAATTGCATTGATTCTTACCATTGAATATCTTGAATCAAAATAAGAACGATTTGTTTCTTCAAATTCTTTCTGTAAGCGTCTTTCTTGTCTAAATTGTTGTATGATAGACATCCCATTAATTGTTTCAGCCAGCTTTGTATTCAGCGAACTCAACTTCGACTTCATATCAACGTATGTCTTAGAACTATATACTTGATAAAACCTTATTACTATCAGCAAAATTGGTGCAAAGAGTAGAATCCATACTGCAACTGAAGCATCCAGATAAAACATGGCACTTAATGAAATAACTACACCAAATACTCCTTGCATAATCGTTAGAAAAACATTCCAGAAGTCTTTCATAGCTTCTGTATCATTTGTTGCTCTAGTAATAATCCACCCTGTTGAAGTCTGATCAAAAAATCTCATGCCTAAACTGTGAAGTTTTGTATAGAGATTCTCACGAATGTTTTTAACTGTTTTCTCCGATGCCATATTAAAGATATACAGTTCACAGTACCAGACAATCATTCGAATCAATGTTACTCCAAAATGAAGTGATGCAAAAAATAGAATAGTTCTAAAAGTAACACCTCCAGGAGTTAAATGATCATCAATAAATATCTGAATAATCCTTGGCAAGATTGCATTTATGATTGCAAGTAATATACTGAAAATAATAGCTGCAGTAAACTCCTTCCTATACGGATGAGCAAATTTCATAATTCTTTTCAGTATATGCATCTGCTGTTTGAAAGGAATGGATCGATCTTTTATGATTTCAGGTTGTTCCATTATTCATCCTCTCCTTCCAGTTTCTGCTCTAATTGTTGCTGACGATACATATCTTTATACCATCCACCAAGTTTTAATAATTGTTCATGCGTTCCACGTTCTACAATTGTACCATCTTCAACTACAATAATTTCTTCTGCATGCATTACAGAACTAATTCGGTGAGCTGCGATAATTGTTGTCTGTTTTTGTCTTTTTTCTTTCAATCCGGATAGAATGCTTTCTTCCGTTTTAGCATCTACTGCTGACAATGAGTCATCCAGTATCATTAACTCAGGATTAGTAATGATTGATCTGGCAATTGAGATTCTTTGTTTCTGTCCTCCAGATAAAGATACGCCTCGTTCACCAACTTGTGTATCGTAACCATTTGGCAGATTCAAAATATCGTCATGAATATCAGCTAAGCGAGCTGCTGCTTCTACTTCTTCTTGTGGTAAACTCGGATCGGCAAAACGAATATTATCTCTAATTGTTGTTGAGAATAAGTAGTTGTCCTGAGGAACATATCCAATATGTTTTAGCAGTGCATCTAACGTATAGTCTCTTATATCATGACCTCCATATTGAACATCTCCTTTATAATGATCATATTCTCTAAGCAGCAACTTAAGAATGGTCGTTTTTCCAGCACCAGTCTTACCAACGATTCCCAGAGTGTGTCCTGCTTTCAGGCTGAAACGAACATCATGTAAAGTCGTAACTTCATCCTCTGGATAAGAGAATTTTTTGATAAAAAACTCTAGATCGCCATTTACAGGAGTCTCAATTGAACCTTTTCTTTCAACAATTGAAGATTCTTCTCGTAATAGATTTTCGATTCTATCATAACTAGCCGAACCTCTTTCAATAATATTGAAGAGTCGTCCAATCGCAAACATTGGCCATACCAGCATACCGATATAGTTAATAAAAGTAACAAAGTCTCCTATACTAATCTCGTTTTCTGTTATCAATAACCCACCAACAAGAATGGTCAAAAAGTACGATACCCCCATAATTAAAGTAATAGCAGGATCAAATAATGAATCTATTTTATATACTAGTCTATTTTTTGCCACCACATTTGCTGTCTGTTCTTTAAATTCTTCAACATCTTCTTTCTCTTGTCCAAACGTTTTTAAAACTTTAATTCCTTGAATACTTTCTTGAACTTTATCATTCAATTGAGAAAATGATGCTTGAGCATCTCTAAATCTCATATGAAGTTTTCGACCTAATACTCTAGATGTAATAGCTAAGAGTGGTAAAGGAAAAACTGCAATTAAAGTCAGTCTCCAGTCAACAACAAACATCATCGCCAAGAGTGTAGTCAATCCTACACTAATAGCATCAGCCATTGTAAGAATGCCGCCTCCAGCAACCATTCTTAAGCCTCTTAAGTCATTTGTAGCATGAGCCATTAAATCTCCGGCACGATATTTTTGAAAAAACTGATTATCCATATTTGTAAAATGATTATATAATTGCTTTCTTACTGTTTGTTCTAATTTCGCAGCATTTCCCCAGATTCTCATTCGCCATATATATCTAAAGATATATTGAAGCAAAGCTGATACGAGTAAAATACTTAGCCAGAAAGTCAAAGACTTAGAAGTGATACTATCTGTTTCGATTTCATCTACTACTATTCCGATTATTCTAGGGGGAATAAGTTGAAGAAGTGCAACAACTACCAACGAGAATATTCCTAACATATATGACTTTTTTTCTTTGAGGAAAAACCAACTCAACCGTTTAAATATGTCCATGTATTTTTCTCCTATTTTTATTTTTTATAACTTTATTAAAAATATAACTGATTATGACACAGTGTCATAATGTTGTAAAAGAAAACGGGCAAAAATTTGCCCGTTTTTTTTGTTAATTATTAAATTATCAACTACATATACTTGCTAGTCAACTGATACCTACTACTTCTTCGCATTATTTTTTTTCTTTTGCTGAGATTTCATCTGACTCATCATTTGATTAATTTTTCTTTCAGATGGTTTTTGTCCCATTTGCAGCATCATCATACGAAGCATATTCTCATCGATCGGTGGATTTTTCTCGAAATAATCCATCATGTATTTTCTCGAAATGAAGAATCCTCCAACTAATCCTCCGATAAGTGCTACAATAACTAAAATAATCCAGCCCCATGTTGGCATATTTTCACTCCTCTCCAATTTTCTAGTTAATATAGAATCAATATATATAAACATCGTTTTTAATTGAAACGAAAGCACATATCCCCAATTCTAATTACTCACTCGATTATTTTACACAACTTTTATATAAAAATAAACCTAAAGTGTGGTTTTTGCTTATTTTATTTAAAACAATAGAGAAAAGCAGTGAATTTTACAGTTATTAAAGTGAATGAGGGCAAATAACCCACGAGTGCTCCATTCAGAATAATAGACTATAATATTCACTGCTAGAATCCTCAGTTATTCTGCGACCTTAATTTAAAGATAAATAAGTTTTTACTACATTATCTGTTGTAAAACCATATTCTTCTACTACAGATGATCCATTTCCACTTGCTCCAAACTTATCGATAGACAAGCTTGCACCTTTAATACCAGTGTAACGGTCCCATCCGAAGGATGATCCCATTTCGATTGATACACGTTTCGTAACGCTTGATGGTAAAACAGTTTCTTTATATTCAGCTGATTGCAAGTCAAATAGATCTTGGCTTGGCATAGATACTACTGAAACATCTTTTCCTTGAGCCTTCAGTTCTTTTTGAGCTGAAATAGCAAGAGAAACTTCTGAACCAGTAGCAATCAAAATACCTTCTGGCGTTTTCCCTTCAGATGGTGAAATTACATAAGCACCATTCTTCACGTTATCTCTAGCCAAAGTAGCTGAGTTGCTCAATACTGGTAAGTTCTGACGAGTCAATACTAACATTGTTGGTTTATCCGTTGATTTAAGAGCGATTTCCCATGCTGCAGCAACTTCATTTCCATCGGCAGGTCTAATTAAAGAAAGGTTATGCATGCCTCTGAAACTTGAGATTTGCTCTACAGGTTCGTGAGTTGGTCCATCTTCTCCAACTGCAATTGAATCATGAGTCAGTACATAAATAGCTGGAATTTTAGATAAAGCAGCTAAACGAACAGCTGGACGCAGATAATCACTAAATACAAAGAACGTTCCTACATAAGATTTCGTTCCACCATGCAACAAGATGCCGTTAAGAGCAGCAGCCATAGCAAATTCGCGAACCCCATACCAGATATTTCTTCCTTCATAATGACCTGGCTGGAAATCAGACTGGTCTTTCATCATTGTATTATTAGACCCTGAAAGATCTGCTGAACCACCCCACAGATTAGGAATCGATTGTGATAAAGCATTTAATACTTCTCCACTTGTTGCACGAGTAGCAGCGCCTTTATCTTCTTCTGAATAAACAGGTAAATGTTCATCCCAATTTTCAGGAAGTTCTCCACTTAAAGCTAAACTGAACTTTTCTGCCAATTCGGAGTGTGATTCTTTATATTCCACAAGCAGTTTATTCCATTCTTCTTCAGCCTTTATTCCTTTATCAACAATCTGTTCTTTAAATCTTGCAGCAACTTCTTCAGGAACGAAGAAATCTTCGCCTTCCCATCCATATGCTTTTTTAGCAGCAGTAACACCCTCAGGTCCCAAAGGAGCTCCGTGAACTGTATGAGTTCCTGCATTAGGAGCTCCAAAACCGATAACTGTCTTAACTTCAATTAATGTTGGTTTATCTTTCGTTTCTTTAGCAGCGGTAATTGCTTTATCTATTGCATCGAGATCATTTCCGTCTTCTACTAGAATGTGTTCCCATCCGTATGCTTCAAAACGTTTTCCTACATCTTCAGTAAATGCTTTAGAGGTCGGACCATCTAGTGATATATCGTTAGAATCATACAGCATAATCATTTTACCCAATTTCAAATGACCCGCTAGAGAAGCTGCTTCTTGTGATACCCCTTCCATCAAATCACCATCACCGCACAAAGCGTAAGTATAATGATCGACAACATTAAAGTTTTCTTTATTATAAGTTGCTGCAAGATGTGCTTCAGCCATTGCCATTCCTACAGCATTTGCAACACCTTGTCCCAGAGGGCCAGTAGTAGCTTCTACACCATCAGTTACATGAACTTCAGGGTGTCCTGGTGTGCGACTTTCTAATTGACGGAAATTTTTCAGATCCTCAATACTTACATCATAACCTGATAAGTGCAAGAGGCTGTACAGTAACATAGACCCATGTCCTGCTGACAAAATAAAACGGTCGCGGTCAAACCATTTTGTATTTTTAGGATTGACGTTTAAATGACGAGTCCAGAGGGTATAGGCCATTGGTGCAGCCCCCATCGGTAATCCTGGATGACCTGAGTTTGCCTTTTGAACTCCATCAATACTTAGAGTTCGAATTGTATCTACTGCCATTTGATCAGTTTTATCAAACAAGTATATTCATTCCTTCCTATTGCTAAAATGTTAACGCTCTTAGTCATTGTACTATCTAAATCAGTTTTTTTCAACGCTTTCATAAGCTGTGACTCACTTAAATCATATAAAATCAGTACTTTTTTATGATCTATTGTGAATACCTTTTTCACGCTGGATTTTTTTTAATTTATGTGGTGTAACATCTTTTCCTTCTGGGTCTACTACTTTCATTCCTTCAATATGGTTTTTCATACCAGATCGAAACGCTTTGATATACTTTTCTCTAAGCTCTTTTTGTTCGTTTTTTTCTTCATGAGTCAATCCTTCGACACGATCTTTGCGTACTAATTCGTTTATACGATCTAATTGTTTTTTAGGTAACATGTTTATCCTCCTTTAGAATTTCAAAAAGACTGATGTATATAGTCTTTACAAACAAAGTATAACATTGTTTTAAAATGAATCATAACTTTTTGCAAACATAAAGTATATTATAAATACTCTATGTTCTCAATTCATAATTTTAAAAGGGGCTATTTCGAACATTCGTTTGATTCAATGTTCGGTTTATGATATAATTTTTTTATAGTTTATATTCTTATAAGCTGAGAAATAATCTTGATATATATATTACTTATACATGGCTCTATCTATATAAACTTTGAAAGGACGAGGTGTCACTTTATGACAACTAGAGGCCGTAAAGGTGAAAAGCAAATTGAAATATTGCGTTATATACACGAACAAGTAAATAAACGAGGATATCCACCTACCGTTCGTGAGATTGGTTCGGCTACTGACTTATCTTCCACTTCGACAGTTCATGGTCACTTAGCGAGACTGGAAAAAAATGGCTTTATTTTAAGAGATCCTTCTAAACCAAGAGCAATTGAATTTACAAAAGAAGGGCTGATTAAAATTGGAATCGATGAATTTGAAAATCACATTCCCCTTCTAGGCGTTGTTACAGCTGGAGAACCGATTCTTGCAGTTGAAGAAGCAATTGACTATTTTCCTATTCCAAATGATCTTGAAATTGAAAAAGGAAATTTATTCATGCTGACTATTCGTGGAAATAGTATGATCAACGCAGGTATATTAGATGGAGACCAGGTCATTGTCAAAAAACAAGAAACTGCTCAAAATGGAGATGTAGTAATTGCTATGACAGACGAGGACGAAGCTACCTGTAAAAGATTTTACAAAGAAAATGGGCATATTCGTTTACAACCAGAAAATGATACAATGAATCCAATCATTTTACCTAATGTTTCTATTTTAGGGAAAGTTATTTCTTTATATAGAAGTCACATATATTAAAAATAAAGCCATGTAGTACGTAGATGGTTTCAGATCATCGGGATCCGAACATCTATTGTACTGCATGGTTTTTTAATTTTAAAATCCGTAAGAATCTTCTTGCTGTGACCAGATATCTTTATACGCCTTAGCTAAAATAATCGTATCCTCAACTAGTTTATCTATCCGAAAATGGATATCATCATTTATTATAGTCCCTTTGTCATAATCAGTATCTAATATATAAACATAATTAGGTACGATATTAGCTTTCATGTATCCCAGTATCGGTTTTAATTGCTGTTCTGGAATTAGATAATGTTTATTTGATCCGGCTGTTGTGATAATACTGCAAGTTTTATATTCAAATGCATTTTGAGGTAAAAGATCAAAAAGGTTTTTAAGGGACGCTGGAATTGAAGCCTGGAAAATTGGTGTACCAAAAAAAATAACATCCGCATTCATTAAGGACTGAGTAACATATTTTGTATCTGCAGTATAATCCAGATAATTTCTTCCATCACTGAATTCCAAGGAAAGTTTTTTTAAATCGAGAATGCTGATAGTATTCTCTTCTGAATATTTTTCTTTTAATACATTCATCACCTTATTAGCGGCAATACTCGTTTTTTCTCCAACATTTGATCCTGATACTACGACTATATTCACTAAGATACTCTCCTTTATTTTTTAGTATATTTTTTTATAGCGGGAAGAATTTTTTCTCCGATAATATCTATATTTCTCTTGATGCTCTCCATCGGAACCCCACCAAAGTCTAATTGAGCAATATAGCGCTGATTTCCAAATAATTCATGCTGATATAATATTTTTTCAATAATTGACTCAGGATCTCCGACATTGATAACACTTCTATAGTCTTGACCATGGGCAAAAGCTTGCTTAGGAAACCCTTGACCATTTGTAATCTTCATTCCTTCATTTACATGAGGATAATATTCCTTAAAAGCGTCCATTTTATTATTACTTACATAAAAGAAACCAGCTGTCGCTACTGGCAAAGTATTTATATTAAATCCTGATTCTGCTGCTGTTTCTCTATATAAATCAATTGGCTTTTTAAATTCTGATGCTGGTCCTCCAAGGTGTGCTTGATACATTGGAACTCCAATGCGGCCAGCTTTTTGTGCAGATGCGTAAGATCCGCCAACTGCCCGCCAGATTGGCAAACCTTTTTCTTTATTGTCTGGTCTAGGGATAACTTGAGCATTCTTTAACGGAGAACGAAATTCTCCGTTCCAATTAAGAGTTTCGTTTTCATTAATTCTCAGAAACAAGTCAAATTTTTCTTCAAATAATGCTTCATAGTCTTGTAGATCATAACCTAACAAATCAAAGAGCCCCACTCTTGAAGCTCTACCAGCTACAACTTCCATTCTGCCATCAGATAATAGATCAATCGTAGCAGCATCTTCAAATACTCTTACTGGATCTGAAGTACTGATGATTGTTGCTCCTGAAGATAATTTAATTTTGTTTGTAGCTTGCGCAATTGCTGATAGAAGGATCATATGTGCTTGTGAAATAAAGGAATCTTGATGTGATTCTCCTATTTGAAAGACATCTAACCCTGCATCTTCAGCTAAAATAGCTGTCTCTATAATTTCATTAATTCTTTGTTTAGGTGATATTCTTTTCCCCGTATGCGGATTCGGTAAATGATCTCCAAGTGTATATAATCCAAACTCCAATCCTTTTGACTGATCGATTTTTGGTAAGATTCTAGGATTGTTCATGTTAGCACTCTCCTTATTTTATGTAAGTGTAGTATACTAAAACTATTACTTGATTTGAAGTAGGTACTTTTTAGTGCTATAGTATATTAAATATACTATAGGATGTATAAATACATGACTAACTTAAATCCGGAGTTTTGCGAAGTAAATGAATCTCTTGAAATTTTAGTAGGAAAATGGAAACCTATCATTCTTTTAAATCTTTTAGCAGAGAGTCCCATGCGATTCAGTGAACTAAAAAGAGCTATACCTAAAATTACTCAAAAAATGTTGACTAAACAATTACGAGAATTAGAATCTCAAGAAATCATTATGCGGAAAGTATATGCCCAAGTTCCTCCGCGTGTAGAATATTCGATAACTGAATACGGACAAACTCTTCGGCCAATCTTAAACGCCATGCATCAATGGGGACTAAAACATAAAGAACGGAGTATAACGAAGCTACCTGTTTAATTGGTTAAATTTTCTTTTAAAAAAGTGTTGAATCAACTTTTCTAAACGTTTTTAAACGATTTAGGTTGATTCAACACTTTTTATTCTACGACGCTTAATATTCCATTAAAGTAAAAATATCATAACCTTTAATTTTATCTCTACCATGCAGGTCTTTTAACTCTATAAAGAATGCTGTTCCAACTACTTCTCCACCTAACTTTTCAACCAGCTCGATAGTAGCTGCGATTGTACCTCCAGTAGCAAGCAGGTCATCACAAACTAGAACCTTTTGTCCCGGTTTGATAGAATCTTTGTGAAGCTGCAAGGCATCATTGCCATATTCAAGTCCATAACTTACTTCAATCGTTTCTCTAGGTAATTTCCCTTTTTTTCGACAAGGCGCAAATCCAATACCTAATTCAAAAGCTACTGGGCATCCAACAATAAACCCTCTTGCTTCAGGTCCAACAATCATGTCGACTTCTTTGTCTTTTGCATAGTTAACAATTTGTTGAGTTGCTTCTCCATATGCTTTACCATCTGCCATTAATGGTGAAATATCTCGGAAAATAATACCGGGTTGTGGAAAATCAGGCACATCAGCAACAAAATCTTTTAAATTCATGTTTACTCTCCTTTATTGTTCAACCTTAATTTGATTTAAACTTTTAAGCAGTTTAGTCAATTCATTGAATGAACTGTAGACCAACATCTCTTCAACTTCAATTTTTTCTTTTCTCTGTTTATAGACTTGAGTTTCAGCTACATCCATTTTTTTGACTTCTACATTTATATTAAGCAGTCCACCTTCTATTGTAACAAATCCTGCCTCTAAAAACACCCTGATTATGAATTTCAAAATAGATTTATCGAAATTCAAATATTTTGCCAGTAAGGAGCCTTTTTCCTTTAGATCAATATTTTTGTGCTTAGCAAGAAATTTATATAATTTGGTAAAATGTTCTCTTGAAGGCATTCCTAATAAATAGTTATTCTCATCAGCATAGAATATGCAATAAAGCTCATATTCTTCATTACCTTGCAGAGTATTTTTTAAAAGATCAAACGAATCTGGACAATCTACAAGTACAGAAGGGGTATTAACTTTAAAATTTTCTGCATCTTTTATATTATCTATCAATGTTGCTTGTGATTCTTTCGTTACATACTTACTATACTTACTATAATTCTTTTGATTAAAGAAAATATAAGTTGCATGCTTGATTGAAAAATCAGATTTTTTTAATTCTGATGTTCTTTTGTCAATAATAACAGCATCTTGAAATTGTAAATCCATTAATTGTAATTGAGGCTTTTTATTTCCATTCCATTCATTAATTTCTAATGTTCCAACAACAGATATACTTGAATCTGATTTTAAAGCTTCTGCTTTCTCTCCATAATTAAATGCAATAATATCAAGTTGTGCATTCGGTTGACTCACTTTCAACTTCAAGTGCGCATGATCTACTCCTATTGCACGTGACTCAACAGGGTGAACATTTTCGAATAAAAATGCAGGCCTTGGATTATCTGTACCGAAAGGCTTCAAAAAATCTATTTCTTTGATAGCTTCCAAACTAATATCTGCTATCTCACACTCTTCTTCAATTTCAATTTCTTCAAAAAAGTCTGTGGTTTCTTGAATGGTTTTTGCTGCTTCATTCAGTGCTTCATGTAAGACACTGATATTTTCAACTGGCAAGGTCATCCCTGCTGCCATATGGTGTCCTCCAAAATGTTTGAACAAACCTCTTACATCGTTACAGTGTTCAAATAAATTGAAAGCCTTTATACTTCTGCCAGAACCTTTAGCTTCACCAGTTTCGGAATCTATATTCAAAATTATGGTAGGCTTTCCTGTCTCATTAATGATTTTGCTTGCTACTATACCAAGAACACCAGGATGCCAATTTTCTTTAGATAAAATATTAACATATGCATTCTCTTGTTCGGCTAACTGCGCCATAGCCTCAGTAAAAATATCAGAAACAAGTATTTTGCGTTCTTTGTTTTTACTTTCGAGTAAAACTGCAATTTCTGAAGCTCTTTCTTCATCAAATGTTGTAAGCAGTTCAACTACAGGACTTGCATTTTCAATACGTCCTATTGCATTGATGGGTGGCGCAATTTTAAATCCGATTGTCGTTTCATCAATTTCCTTTAACGATACGGATAATGCATCAAATAAGCTCAGAATACCTATTCTTTGTGTTTGTCTGATCACCTTAAGTCCAAAGTTGACAATTGCTCGATTCTCATCCTTTAACGATACAAGATCAGCAATCGTTCCAATTGCTGCTAAGTCTAGAAGTTCTGCCGGAAAGGCTCCTAATAAAGCAGTCGCTACTTTTAATGCAACACCGGCACCCGATAAATCTTTAAAAGGATAATTCCCATTCGGATGATTTGGATGGATAATAGCATAAGCGTCTGGTAATGTTCCAGGAAGCTCATGATGATCTGTAACAATAACATCTACACCTTTATCTTGTATGTAATGAATAGCATCATGTCCAGCTACCCCGTTATCAACAGTAATAATCAAACTTGTATCATTAGTAAGAAATTTATCAAACGCTTCTATATTAGGACCGTATCCTTCAACAAAACGATTAGGAATAAAATATTCTACATTACCACCCATTGCTTCAATTGTTTCATATAAAATCGCAGTACTTGTGACTCCATCTGCGTCATAATCTCCATAGATCGTGATTTTTTCCCCTGTTTCAATCGCACTAGTTATTCTCTCGATTGCTTTTTCCATATCATAAAATAGAAAAGGATCGTGAAACCATGATTCGTCTGGATTTATAAAATGTTCGATCGCTTCCTTGGTATCCAATCCTCTATTCAAGCAGAGTTTAACAAACAAAGGAGAAACATTTAGTTCTTTAGATAACAAATCGATTTTATCTTGATCAAATTCTGAAGTAATGATCCACTTTTTCTTTTGCTTGAAACTCAATGACTTCACTCCTTGAACATAATTTACTTACAATAAAAAAAGCACGAGCTATGGTTAATACAAATCCATTGCTCTTGCTTTTAACTTTTACTAGTCGTCTAAAAGTTGAACGCCTATCCCAATTAGTCCCGGACCTGTATGGACACCCAGCGCAGGACTCAATTGATCAAAAAAGAAATGTTCAAATTTCGGTAATTTCTTTTTCAACACTTCTCGAACAGATTTTGCTTCTTCTATAGCTTTTTCTCCGCCATAAGCGATCGCTAAATTATATTTATTAGATTTAGCAGCATATTTTTCAACTAGTTCAATCGTCTTATTAACAGATTTTGCTTTGCCCCGAACTTTTGCAACAGTATGATAGATTCCTTCATCATTACAAGTAATGATTGGTTTAAGATTCATAACGCTACCTAATACAGATTGAACTAACCCAATTCTACCACCTTTTTGAAGGTATTCCAACGTAGGAACATGAAAATAAACTTTTGCTTTTTCTATTCCTCTTTGTAAGTTAGCTTTGATTTCATTAAATGGAATTCCTCGATCTACTTGATAAGCAGCTTCAACAGCAGATAATCCAGCACCAATACCAATATTTTTAGTATCAAGCACGAAAACTTCTAGATCTTTATAATCCTCTGCCACGATTCGAACCATATTATTAGTTCCACTTAATCCGCTTGAAATAGTCACTGCAATAACTTTCTCATATCCTTCAGATTTGATTTCATCAAAAATACTTTTAATCATTTCACCATCTGGCAAAGAAGTTTTTGGAATCTCTTTATCCATGCGTTTATAGACTTCTTCTGCGGTAATATTCAATTTATCAATATATTCTCCATCTTTAAAAATAATCTTCAATGGAATCACTTTTATATTGAATTGTTCTTTTATAGTTTCAGGAACATCTGCACCAGAATCTGTTAGTATAGCAACCTTCTCTTTATTCATAGGTCCTCCCATCCTTCTTTACTAGTATTTTACTCTTCTCTTGTACAGAATTTATTGTATTATTGTTCGCACTAGTACTTTCTTTTATTTCAGCATCTTTTGACCGTATTTCTTCTTTTAACTGACTTATTTGAGTTTCATATTTTGCTTCTAATTCTTTCGCTCTTTCGTTCTCATTTTCTTTAGCTTGATTAGCAGATTTTTCTAAATCTTTACGCATTTTAGTTTCTTGATAGATTTTTACTGTTGATAAAAGCGAAGCTATCAAAGCTCCTAACAATATGGATCCTAAAATAACGATGATTAATGGCCATTCATATGTGGCAAAATAAAAGTTGACCGGAACTGGATCTACATTTAATACAGATAATACGGCTCCAATAAATAATAATATAAATGCCCCTACAAAACTCCACTGTTTTTTCATGAAACTATATCCCCTTTTATACACTTATTATTAGAAGAATAACATTTAAATTAAAATATTTCTCTGATTGTGTTTTATTTCTTATCAAATTGGTTAAGAATCAAATAATCTCCTAAAGCCGGAAATAATGAATACAATTTAGCAGCTACGCTTAAACTAAATGGCAGATTGACTTCTCTTTTATTTGTACCAATAATTTTAATCGTCTTTTCAGCAACTTCATCACTTGTTAAAACAAATCTACCAATTCTTTCCAGATAACTGCCAGAAGGATCGAATTCATCAAAGAAAGCTGTATCAACTGGACCTGGGTTAATAGTTGTCACTTTGATATTAAGAGGTTTTAATTCTAATCTTAAAGCATTACTGAAACCGATAACAGCAAACTTCGAAGCTGAATATACTGCTGATTTAGGAGTAGCAATCTTACCGGCAATAGATCCAACATTGATAATATGTCCACTCCTACTATCAGCCATTTGAATTGCAGCTAACTGAGATAAGTACATAACTCCTAAAACATTCACTCTAAACATATTTTCTGCTTTATTTAAATCATATGTCATGAATTCTTCAGTACGTCCAAAACCCGCATTATTAATTAGCACATCGATCTTACCAATACTGTTTTCAATTTTCACCATTGTTTCTTCGATTGCATCAGGATCAGACATATCTAAAGGATAAACATAGACTTCTGATGCACTTATTTTATTACATTGTTCCTTAACCTCTTTGAGCTTATTTTCTCTTCTAGCAGATAAAATAAGGGTTGCACCGTTTTTTGCAGCTTCGTAGGCTAACGATTCTCCAATCCCTGACGAAGCTCCAGTTATCATTATAACTTTCCCTTTTAAATCATTCATTTAATTTTCAACTCCTTTTCTCTCAAGCGGAATATTAACCTCTTTTAAATCATGCATCACACATGTATTCTTAAAAACCTCACGAGCTTCATTTTGCAGTGCTTGTACATCTTTAGCTAAATACCTAGCACTAATATGAGTTAATAATAACATTCTCACTTTTGCTTCTTTAGCTACCTCAGCAGCCTGTACATTTGTGGAATGATTATAACTTGTGGCAAGCTTGACATCATTATGATTAAATGTACTTTCATGTACTAATACATCTGCATCCTTGGCCAATTCAACGCTATTTACCGTTTTAAGTGTATCGCCCAAAATTGTTACTATTCTACCCTTTTGGGTTGGTCCAATAAAATCTTTGCCATTAATCACTGTCCCGTCTTCAAGGGTTATCGTTCCACCCTGCTTCAACTTTCCAAAAAGAGGACCAAAAGGAACACCTAGTGCTCTTAAATCTTCAGCCAAAAGAGTTCCTTCGTGATTAGATTCTTCAATTCTAAAACCATAAGAAGGGATACCGTGCTTTAATTTTTTTACTGAAACTTTAAACTGATCATCTTCAAATATTACTCCATCTTCATTAAATTCAATAAAATGAATAGGATATTTAATGTGTGATGCCGAAAATCGTAAACTAGATAATACATATTGTTTGATTCCTTTAGGACCATAAATCGTTAAAGGTGTCTCTCCACCTTGGAAAGCTCTACTGCTTAATAAACCAGGTAGTCCGAAGATATGGTCTCCATGCATATGTGTTATAAATATTTTTTCGATTTTACGAGGTTTCAATGTCGTGTTCAGTATCTGATGCTGTGTAGCTTCTCCGCAATCAAACATCCAGATACTGTTGCGTTCTTCCAATAATTTTAAAGCAATGCTTGATACATTTCTATGTTTAGCAGGAACACCCGATCCGGTTCCTAAAAATAATAAATCCATAACTATCCTCGAATTCTAATTGTGTCTCATTATTTTTTATATAATCAATCTCAATTTATTATTCTACAAATTCAAATTCAAATGAATCGATTCGTACAATATCTCCGTTTTTAGCACCTTTATTTCTTAACGCTTCATCGATACCCATACCTCGAATCTGACGAGCAAAACGCATTACCGATTCATCGTGTGCAAAATTTGTCATTTTGTATAATTTCTCTAATTTTTGTCCAGTTAGTACCCAAGTACCGTCTGGCTCTCTAAGAATATTAAAATGATCTGTTGAAGGAGTATGTTTATACAGTACTCTTTCTTCCTCATGTGTTTCTTCATCGTATAACGGAAATTCTGGTGTAGATTCAAGTAAATCTGCTGTTCTTGTTAGTACAGCTGTTAAACCTTTTTGAGAAATAGCAGAAACTTCAAATATCTCAATTTTTTCACCAGATTCTTCAATTTTTTTCTTGAATTCTATTAAATTCTTTTGAGAATCAGGCATATCCATTTTATTTGCTATAACAAGTTGAGGTCTTTCTCTTAATTTTAAATCGTATTCCTTTAATTCATTATTAATCGTATAGTAATCATCTATTGGAACACGACCTTCTATTCCACTCATATCTATAACATGCAGTAATACTCTTGTACGTTCTATGTGGCGTAGAAATTCAATCCCTAATCCTACTCCTTGTGAAGCCCCTTCGATTAATCCAGGCATATCCGCCAATACAAAACTTCTTCCATCTTCCGTTTCAACCATTCCTAAATTTGGCACAATTGTCGTAAAATGATAGGCTCCAATTTTAGGTCGAGCAGCAGAAACAACTGATAATAAGGTCGATTTCCCTACTGATGGAAATCCTATCAACCCGACATCAGCTAAGACTTTTAGTTCTAATTCAATTTCTTTTTCTTCTCCCGGTTCGCCATTCTCAGCAATTTCTGGTGCAGGGTTGCGAGGAGTTGCAAAGCGTATATTTCCTCTTCCGCCTCTTCCCCCCTTAGCGATTACTGCTTCTTGACCATGATTAATTAAATCAGCATATAGTTGACCGGTTTCTGCATTTTTAACTATCGTGCCTGGAGGAACTTTGACAAACAAATCTTTTGCTCCTCGCCCATGCATTCCTTTAGACATACCATTCTCACCATTTTTAGCTTTGAAATGTCTGTTATATCTAAAATCCATTAGGGTTCTTAGTCCTTCATCAACAATAAAAATGATATTTCCACCAGTTCCACCATCTCCACCGGCTGGTCCACCATCAGGTACATATTTTTCCCGCCTGAAAGCAACCATACCATCTCCACCGTTGCCTGCCTTGACATTGACAGTAACTTGATCTAAAAACATCGACATCTGTTAACCCTTCTCTCCTGTACATTTCTCTTAATTTTATTTTACACTATTGCGCATTGTTTTACTAATGTTCTTAAAAGACTGCATAATAAAAGCGGGTCATGCCCGCATTTTGAATCTGTTATTTTTAAAATATAAAAAATATAATCTGAAAAAGCTCGAAAAATCCGAGCTTTTTCATGCTACCAAAATCACGTCATGGACTTATGAATCGAATCAGAGCCGACCGCTTTGTGCAAAGAAGACCATTCTTTTACATTTTCTTGTGCATATTTCTCATTAAGCAGCTGATAATTCCCCATAAATTTTTCTGTTTCGTGGATCAGGTTTTCATCAAAATAAATGTCAGCTTGATTCAGTTCATTCTCAGTGAAATCTTTCATGCTTCGATCATCAAAAGACATATAATTAACTAAATGACCAAGTGCGTAAAAAACTTCTCGATTGCTCTGATTGAAGTCAACAATCATTTGCTTTTTCTTCGTCTGTCTAATTGTTTCGACCTTTTCAATCAATTCTCGACTCAAGCATTCACTATTAAAAGACTGAGAAAGAATAATCCCATCGGCATTCGAAAATCTATAACCTACTGATAACAGATCTGCTGCGTGTAACCTTGTTAAAATCGGGCCGTCCACTGTTAATTCAATCCATTCCTTCAATGAGTTAATCATTTTTGTACTGAAAAAAATATCTTCATTTGCAATTGTTAACGACTGTACATTAAGAGATAATAATAATTTCGCTATATGAAGCACATCATAACCATTACCAAATAAAACACATTTTTTATCTTCTAATTTCCCTAAAGAATCTTGAAGCATTTCGATTGCTCTAGATGGTTGAGCACAATAAAGAGGTCTCATTACTTCAGACAATCTCATTTTTCTAGAAAACTTGATTGCACTTTTAAAGAGATCCTTTATCATAATCCCTATTGTTTCCTCTTTAGTTCCAAAATTCAAGGCATTCTCTACTGGTCTGAGTGTAGTATGTGATCCTTTTGGCTTTGTTTCCATTCCACTAACAATAGTAAATAGGTGATTTACAACATCTTTATTAAATTTACTATATGTTTCTAAAATGGTTTCTTTTAGCGGCTTACCAGTGAAATTAGATAAATACCGTAAAAGATCTCCATGTTTGAAGACCGTTTCATCAACATTCAAATAGTATTCACTACGAACTTCAGAGGATAATATACAGACTTCTTTTACACCATCAAAGTTTTTAATGTCATGTAAATGTCTGATTTTCTGTCTTTCGTTCAATGTATATTTATCAATGTCTTCAATTGAAACAGTATCTTTATTTACTCCATACATTAAGATTTTCAAATAGAATCATTCCTTGTGCTCGCAAGTATTTCATTCCAGACTTCGTCTCTTCCTTCTCTAGTTTCAGCAGAAAAAACAACAACTTTATCTCCTGTTGCTAGTTCAAGTGTCTGAATGACTTGGTTGATGTGTTTATTACGCTTAGATTTCTTTATTTTATCAGCTTTTGTTGCCACAACTAATACTGGAAGATTATAATACTTTAAAAAATCATACATCTGAACATCAAGATCAGTCGGATGATGTCTTAGATCTACCAATAGAATACTTAAAGAAAGTTCTTCCCGACTGGAAAAATAGATGTTCATCATCTTTCCCCATTTTTCTTGTTCAGCGTTTGATACTTTAGCATATCCGTATCCTGGTACATCGACAAAAAATAACTCATTTTCGATATTAAAATAATTCAATGTCCTAGTTTTGCCTGGTTTTCCAGAAGTTCTTGCAAGTTTCTTTCTATTTACCATTGTATTGATAAAGGAAGATTTACCGACATTAGAACGTCCAGCTAAGGCAACCTCTGGTAGTCCATCATTAGGGTACTGTTTTGGAGAAACTGCACTGATCGTAATTTCTGCATAATGAATTTTATTGATATCCATATTATTTTCTCCTAACGTTAAATTTACATACTATAAATATAATCCTGTATAAGTATATCATAATTTGGATGATTTAAAAGAATTTCTTTATTTTTTATGACGTACAGCTTCCAAACTTTACAATTATATGACAAAAGATAGAGTTCAGAAAACACATAAAACTTTTTATTTATACAAAAACAGTATCTCTCATGATAGAGAGATACTGTTTTTCCAGTCTATATTATTAAATCAGCTGATCAATTCCCCATCATTATTATAATAAATTGGACCGCCTGATCCTTCAACAGCATCTTCAGTAATGATGACTTTCTTAATATCTTCACGACTAGGAACTTCAAACATGATTTCCATCATTATACTTTCAATAATAGATCGAAGTCCACGTGCACCAGTGTCACGTTCGATTGCTTTTTTGCCAATCCCTCTTAATGCTTCTTCTTCAAATTCAAGTTCTACGTTATCAATCTGTAGAAGTTTTTTATATTGTTTGACGAGAGCACTCTTAGGTTTTGTAAGAATTTGAACTAAATCATCTTCAGTTAATTTTTCTAAAACAGCAGTTATTGGTAAGCGACCAATAAATTCTGGAATTAATCCATATTTTAATAGATCTTCAGGAATAATCTGCTGCATCATACTTGCACTTTCAGCAAAACCTTTACGTGTATTAGAAGCTCCAAAACCAATGACCTTATCACCAAGGCGATTTTTAACCATTGTTTCGATACCATCAAAAGCTCCACCAACAATAAACAATATATTAGTTGTATCAATTTGAATCAATTCCTGATGAGGATGCTTGCGCCCGCCTTGTGGGGGAACACTAGCAGTAGTTCCTTCAAGGATCTTGAGTAATGCTTGCTGGACTCCTTCACCACTAACGTCTCTAGTGATAGATACATTTTCTGATTTTCTAGCAATTTTATCAATCTCATCAACATAAATAATACCATGCTGAGCACGTTCAACATCATAATCAGCAGATTGAAGAAGTTTAAGTAGAATATTTTCAACATCTTCTCCTACATAGCCTGCTTCAGTTAAATTAGTTGCATCAGCAATTGCAAATGGCACATTCAATATTCTAGCTAAAGTCTGAGCTAGATACGTCTTACCAGAACCAGTCGGCCCAATTAAACAGATATTACTTTTCTGCAATTCAACATCATCTTCCTGATTAGACAGATTATTCACACGTTTATAGTGATTATATACCGCTACAGATAATGCTTTTTTTGCTGCATCTTGTCCAATAATATATTCATTCAATATGGAACGAATTTCTTGAGGTTTTGGAACTTCAGTATCCTCTGCGTAAACTTGCTTATTAAATTCTTCATCCATAATTTCTTTACATAAATCTATACATTCATTACAAATATAAACTCCTGGACCTGCGACAATTTTTTTTACTTGATCTTGTGATTTACCACAAAATGAACAAGAGATATTGCCTGATTGTTCTTCATCATTGTCAAACATAGGCAGGTTCACCTCAATTCCTAAAATCTTTTAACATTTCATATAGTAACATAGAACATTTGTGCTTGCCAATAGGTTGACTCTAGCAGCTAAACATTTACAAAAAACGGGAATGCTATTACAGCATCCCCCCTTTTCATTTATAACATTTCAATCGTTAAATTTATTCTACTGCGTCTTCTGAATCAACTGGTTCTAAAGTTTCTTTAGCAGTTGATGTAATTACGTCAATCGCTTTTTTAAGTGAAATATCTTTCACTAATAAATCTGGAGAAAGTACGCTGCGTACTTGTTCTTCAGGCATGTTGTATTGAGCTGCTAAATCTTTAATTTCTTTCTCAATATCTTCATCATCAGCTGCTAAGTTTTCTGCTTCAACGATAGCTTCTAATACAAGATTAGTACGAACGTTGAATTCTGCTTCACCTTCAAATTGTTTATGAAGATCTGATTCAGAAGAATTTGTCATTTGATAATACATTTCTGGTGAAATACCTTGTTGTTGAAGGTTATTCAAGAACATATCCATTTGACGGTGAACTTCGTCATGTGCCATTTCATGAGGAATCTCTTCAATCTTAGCATTCATTACTGCTTTACGGATTGCTTCGTCATCACGAGCATCATTAGCAGAGTTTTCGCGACCTTCTTCAAGATTTTTACGGATTTTTGCTTTTAATTCATCCAACGTTTCAACGTCTTCATCTGCATCTTTAGCAAATTCATCATCAAGTTCTGGGAGTTCTTTTGATTTAACTTCGTGAACTTTAACATTAAACACTGCTTCTTTTCCAGCAAGATCTTCAGCTTGATACTCTTCTGGGAAAGTAACTGTTACTTCTTTTTCTTCTCCAGCTTTAACACCGATTAATTGCTCTTCAAATCCAGGAATGAAAGAATTAGAGCCTAGCTCAAGAGAATGATTTTCACCTTTTCCACCTTCGAATGCTACACCATCATTGAATCCTTCGAAATCGATAACAACTGTATCGCCTTCTTCTGCTGCATCTTCTTTAACTGTTAATTCAGCTAAATTTTCACGACGTGTTTCAAGATTTTTTTCTACAGCTTCATCAGTAACTTCACGGTCTTGCTTTGTTACTTCAAGTCCTTTATATTCTCCAAGCTCAACTTCTGGTTTTAAAGTAACTTCTGCTATTAATTTCCAGTCTTGTCCTTTTTCAACAGACTCAATGTCAATATTTGGTTGAGCTACAGGTTCAATTCCAGCTTCTTCCACTGCTTTAGAATAAGCTTCAGGAAGTAAGTCATTTAACGTATCTTCATATAATGCTGCTTCACCATACATTTGGTTAAACATTTTACGAGGTACTCTACCTTTACGGAAACCTGGCACATTAAGTGTTTTTTGAACTTTTTTAAATGTTGTATCTAGTCCCTGTTTAACTGTTTCTTGATCGATCGAAAAAGTCAAACGACCAGAAGTAGCTCCTGTTTTTTCAAAATTAGTTGTCATAATTATTTACCCTCCGAATTTCTTTTTTATCTGTAATAAGTGAAGAACGACTGCTAAACAAATACAATCAGTTCCAGTTGAATCTCGTAATACATTTATCTTATTAAATAAGAGTGCATACGGGCATTAAAATCACTTAGCACGTTGCGCATACTAGCTTATCATACAATAGTTATATGAAAAAGTAAACAATAACTATATAAGTTAGCCCTCCATTTTACTTATTTTTTTTATCCATTCCATCATCTTTTTTTCCCTAGCAGAAAACCTTGAATCAAATTCAAGATTTTCTGTCTCAAACGAATAAAGATGTATATATAGTTTTACCCATTCAACGGGATTTTCTATAATCTGTTTAGCAAAAGGATAAATTTTCAATAAATGGAAATTAAGTTCCGGTTTAATTGACATCAACATACTAGGATTTTTTTCTAATTGCATATTCAGTTGTTCATTTACTTGGACTACAATAGATTCTTCATTAAAAGAATCCAATTTAGAAGGGTTTATAATTTTTGTAATTCCTAAAGTTTCAAATTCGAATTCAACATCTGCATTAATGTCAACCAAATTTTGTAAATAAAAAGATTTAGCTAGTGGATCAACAAAAGGGTTGCTCATAAGAAAAGGAATTACGTTAATTAATTCATCTGGAGTTAACAGACTTACTTCATCAACAATTTTTAATTGTTCTTCTCTACTTAAATCAGCTAGAGCAAATAATTTCTTTTTCAGCTCATTTTTTGCTTGATGACGTTCCTTCTCATCTATTAATATCTCTTCTTCTAAAAGTTTTTTCATCTGTGATAATTCATCGATTGATAACTGATCGCCACCAGTTAATCGAGTCAAATAAGTTTCAGCTTGGACAAATCGTTTATTTTTGATGAGCAAAAACAAATATAGTGATACATATTCCGTTTTCATTATATTTTTACCTTTGATATTTTCAACAATTTCTAAAGCTTCGCTGTATCTCTCTAATTGTACTAAAACAGATACATAAAGCGTACTGATATTGGGTTCTTGTTTAATATCATAAGCTAATTCTATATAGTGCAATGCTTTAATCGGCTCATTAAGATTTAAATATTGTTCTGCCTTTTTAAGATACATTGAATAATTATTTGGAAATTCTATTTTTTCTCCCATTATCCCCCTTCTTTCTTATACTATTATAAGTACAAAGAATAAATCGTCAAATTCTGATTGGAATAGTATGGGAAAAAATTAAAAACCGATATGAGAAAAACTCAAATCGGTTTATCGTTAAAACTTCCTGAATCTTTCATACCTTTGTTGAATTAAATGATCTTTTGACTGGGACATTAACTGCTCAATCTCATTTATCATATCTTCCTTTAATGAATTGAGTAATTGAGAGTAATTAATTTTTTTCCCCTCTTTTTCTTCGTAGATAATGCGATCAATAACGCCTAATTTCAACAAATCATATGACGTCAGTTTCATAATTTCTGCTGCTTCTGCAGCTCGTTTGGAATCTTTCCAGAGTATCGAAGCAAATCCTTCTGGCGAAAGAATAGAATAAATAGCAAATTCCATCATCCATACTTTATTGCCTGCAGCAAGAGCGAGGGCTCCACCGCTCCCTCCTTCGCCAATTATAATGGAAAGAATCGGGACCGAGAGATTACTCATTTCAAGCAGATTTTTAGCTAATGCTTCTCCTTGACCACGTTCTTCAGCCTCTACACCACAGTATGCGCCCGAAGTGTTTACAAAAGTAATGATCGGTCGATTGAATTTTTCAGCTTGCTTCATCAATCGTAAAGATTTCCGATATCCTTCTGGATGTGGTGATCCAAAGTTTCTTTTTAAATTTTCTTCTAAATCATGCCCTTTTTGGTTACCGATAATCGTTACAGGTTGACCATTTAGCATACCGATACCGCCAACGACTGCAGCATCATCTTTATATGAACGATCTCCATGAAGCTCAATAAAGTCATCAAAGATTACTTCAATTAATTCCGTTGTTGTGATGCGGTCTGTTTGTCTAGCAATTGAAACGATGTCCATTGCTTCCGCCATTTGACCACCTCTTTTTCTATTATTATTTATTATCTCCATACTAGATTTCTGATTATCTTTAAAAATTAGAATTAGAGACTACATGCATCAGCAAAAGCTTGTTAATGACTTGCTTTAATTCTGTACGCGGTACAATTTTATCAATAAACCCATGTTCCATAACTTTTTCAGCAGATTGAAAATCATCCGGTACTGATTCTTTAATGGTTTGTTCAATTACTCTCCTACCAGCAAATCCAATCAACGCACCTGGTTCAGCAAGAATAACATCTCCTTGCATAGCAAAGCTGGCAGTAACACCACCAGTTGTTGGATCTGTCAAAATGGTTAGATAAAATAAACCTTTGTCAGAGTGTTTTTTAACTGCTGCACTTGTTTTTGCCATCTGCATTAAGGACAAAATCCCCTCCTGCATTCGAGCTCCTCCCGAGGCAGTAAATAAAACAACAGGCAAATTTTTTTCAGCAGCTTTTTCGAATAAACGTGTAACTTTTTCACCAACAGCTTGTCCCATGCTACCCATTATAAAGTTAGAATCCATAATTCCAATCGCTAGATCAACTCCATTTAGTTTAGCTCTCCCAGTTAATACAGCTTCTCTTAACCCAGAATTTATTTGAGCTTTTTTTAGCTTTTCATCGTAACCCGGAAAGTTTAAAGGATCTAATGAAACAATATCCTCATCCCACTCTTGAAATGTCCCTTCATCAATTGTTAAATGCAGCCTTTCTTGGGCGCTGATTCTAAAAGCATATTGACAATTTGGACAAATTCTTTCATTCCCTAAATCTTTAGAATAAATTGATTGTTTACAGTTTGGGCATTTGACAAACATACCGTCTGGTACAAAAGGAGCTCGTTCTGAATCATTTGTGACCTTCTGTAAAGAAATATAAGGACGCTTTTTAAATAGTCGCAACGATTACTCCTCCTCTAAACGATTTTGCCATTTTGGTATGAATGTATTCTCCAAATACTCAGTATCATATTTTCCATTAATAAATTCTTCATCATCTAGCAAGTCTAATTGGAAAGCTAGATTTGTCTGAATACCCTCCACAACCATCTCTTTAAGTGCACGTTTCATTTTCGCTATTGCAATCTCTCTAGTATTTCCATGAGTTATTACTTTAGCAATCATTGCATCATAATATGGAGGAATCTCTCCACCAGCAAACAGTGCTGTATCTACTCTTAAACCATTTCCTCCAGAAGGAAGATTCAAATATTTTATAACTCCTGGTGAAGGAGCAAAATTGAAAGCAGGGTTTTCTGCATTAATACGACATTCGATCGAATGGCCTTTTAATTGCAAAGAATCTTGATCAATCGAAAGAGGTTCATTGTTTGCAATTTTGATTTGCTCTTGAACAATATCAAAATCTGAAATCATTTCAGTGATTGGATGCTCTACCTGGATTCTAGTATTCATTTCCATGAAATAAAATTCCCCGCTTGCATCAAGTAAAAACTCAACAGTTCCAGCATTCTTGTATCCAACATACTCTGCTGCTCTTACAGCAGCAGCTCCAATATGTTTTCTTTGATCTTCTGATAATATGTGAGAAGGGGCTTCTTCAAGAATTTTTTGATGGTTTCGCTGCATAGAGCAGTCTCGTTCACCTAAATGAATAACATTGCCGAAATGGTCCCCTAATAATTGAATTTCAATATGCTTAGCAGGTGAAATGATTTTCTCCATATACATACGGTCATCTCCAAATGCTGCTTTTGCTTCGGATTTTGCAGAATTAAAGGCCTGCAATAATTGATCAGATGAGTTTACCACCCGCATTCCTTTACCGCCACCACCAGCTACCGCTTTAACGATAACTGGAAAACCGATTGCTTCAGCTGTTTCAAGCACTTCTTCATCACTTTCTAAAAAACTGTCGCTACCAGGCACAATAGGAACATTAGCTTTACGCATCATTTCTCTAGCGTTCGCTTTATTTCCCATCTGGTCAATAGTCTCTTTGTCGGGTCCGATGAATACAATATTCACTTCTTCACACATTGCGGCAAACGTACTATTTTCAGAAAGGAATCCAAATCCTGGATGAATCGCTTGTGCTCCAGTGATGACTGCTGCGCTTAATATGTTCTGCATATTCAAATAAGAATCGCTAGCTTTTGATGGTCCAATGCAGACCGCTTCATCAGCTAGTTGCATGTGCAAAGCATCTTCATCCGCTTCAGAATAAACAGCAACCGTTTGAATACCCATCTCTTGGCAAGCACGAATGATCCGTACTGCTATCTCTCCTCGATTGGCTACTAATATTTTTTGAAACATGTTATTACCTTCCTTAAATCAGATTGTATGACTATTTTGAATAGATCATAACGTATACTTTTAAAAGTTAAAGTACATTAACGGCCGATAATAAATGTCATTTCAACTTCACAAACTTTTTTACCATCAACATATGCAACGCCTTTACCAATTCCAGCGTACTCTTTTAATTTAACGATATCTACTTTAAGTTCTAAAACATCACCAGGGACAACTTTTTTTCTGAATTTAACTTTATTCAGTCCGCCTAAGTAAGCTGTCTGACCTTTAAATTGATCCATTTTCAGCAATGGAATTGATCCAGCTTGTGCTAAACTTTCTACAATTAATACACCTGGCATTACCGGTTCTCCTGGAAAATGTCCTTGGAAGAATTCTTCATTGATTGTTACATTTTTAATAGCTGTAACATGTTCTCCTGGAATCATTTCAGTTACTTTATCAATAAAGTAGATTGGGTAACGATTGGGAATCAATTCTTGGATTTCTTGAATATTCATAGTAGTCATTTTAATTGCTCCTTAAATTAAAAATATTTTTTATTTATAGTTGTTTAACACAACTTTATTCTGTATCAGTGATTTGAACCAGCGGTTGTCCGAATTCTATTGGCTGACCATCTTCAACCAGCACTTTATGGACAGTTCCACTTACATCACTTTTTATTTCGTTCATAACTTTCATTGCTTCAATGATCACTAAAGGTTGACCTTTTTCGATTTTATCTCCAGCTTTTACAAAAGGAGGCTTGTCTGGTGAAGAAGCAAGATATGAAGTTCCAACGATTGGAGCAGTAATCTCATGAACATTCTCCAATGTTTCTGTTTCCTCGGCTTGCTTACCATTTTCTGAAACAACGACACTACGTTCAATCGAAGATGTACTTTCGACTCTCTGAGGTTCAATTGCTTGTCTGGCTGCTTCAGGTTGTGTTGGTACTGGAGCTGAATCATTCTTGCTCATTTTTATAGAAACTAGATCGTTGTTCAGTTCAAATACTTTTAAGCTTGAAGCATCAATTTTTTCTATTAATTCTTTTATCTGGTCAAAATTCATTACTTATGCATCCTCCCATTTTTTGAACAGGGTGACTGCATTGTGCCCTCCGAAACCTAATGAGTTATTCATAGCATACTGAATAGCTTTTTCTCTTGCTTCATTAGGAATGTAATCTAAATCACATTTTTCATCTGGAGTTTCTAACCCAATTGTTGGAGGCAAAATACCTTCTTGTAAAGCTTTGATACACGCTACTGCTTCAATTGCACCTGCTCCACCAAGTAAGTGTCCAGTACTACCTTTTGTACTTGAGATAGCAACTGAGTGAGCAACTTCTTCTCCAAGCGCTCTCTTGATCGCAGCTGTCTCAGATGAATCATTTGCTGGTGTTGCAGTACCATGAGCATTGATATAGCCAACTTGGTTCGGTTCAATACTTGCTTCAGCCATTGCTTGAATCATCGCGTTAGCAGCGCCTTCACCATCTGGAGTAGGTGCTGTCATGTGGTAGCTGTCTCCAGTCGCCCCATATCCAACGATTTCTGCATAGATTTTAGCACCACGTTCTTGAGCACTTTCAAGACTTTCAAGTAAAATTACCGCTCCACCTTCACCCATTACAAATCCTTGACGGTTTTTGTCAAATGGAGTTGAAGCTTTATCTGGATCTTCACTGTTTGATAATGCTGTTAATGCAGCAAATCCTGACATTCCAATCTCATTAATACTCGCTTCTGATCCACCCGCTAGCATATAGTCAGCATATCCATGTTTGATGTTTCTGTATGCTTCACCTATTGAATTATTACCTGAAGCACAAGCAGTAACGATAGACAAGTTCGGTCCTTTAGCACCTGTAGCGATAGAGATATTTCCCGCTACCATGTTTCCAATTGCCATTGGTACAAAGAAAGGTGCTACACGATCTAATCCTTTTTCATGCATTTTTATGATTTGACTTTGCATAGCGTTTAATCCGCCAATACCTGATCCTACCATTACACCTAAACGAGTTGCGTCGATTTCATCCGCATCAAGTTTAGCATCTTCCATTGCTTCAAGAGCAGCAGCGACGCCATACTGAGAGAAAACGTCCATTCTTTTTGCTAGTTTACGGTCCATACGTTCTTTAGCTACGAAATCTTTAACTTCTCCAGCTACATGAACATTAATAGGTGTTCCATCAAATTTCGTCAATTGTCCAATGCCATTTTTCCCTGTTTTTAGTCCATTCCAAAAATCTTCTACGTTATTTCCAAGAGGAGTGACTGCTCCTAATCCTGTTATTACGACTCTACGCATTTTTATTCCTCCTAATTATCCATTCATGACCATACCACCGTCGACATTAATAACCTGTCCAGTGATATACTTTTGATTGCTTAAAAATAATGCTGCTTCTGCTACTTCTTCTGGTTGACCTAAACGTTTTAATGGAATCTGAGTTAAAATGGTCTCTTTAACTTTATCACTCAAAACATCTGTCATATCAGAGTCAACGAATCCAGGTGCAATTGCATTGACTGTGATCCCTCTAGGGGCCAATTCTCTAGCAACTGATTTAGTAAATCCGATTATTCCTGCTTTACTAGCAGCATAGTTTGCTTGACCAGCGTTACCCACTTGACCGACAACACTAGCAAGATTAATGATACAACCGCTCTTTTGCTTCAACATATATTTTGAAGCAACTTTCGTTGTATAGAATGTACCTTTCAAGTTAATATCGATCGTTTGGTCAAATTCTTCTTCAGTCATTCTAAGCAAAAGATTATCTCTTGTAATTCCTGCATTATTAATTAATACATCCACACTACCAAATTTATCTTTAGTCTCTTTAATTAAACGACTAGCAAAATCTGGATCGCTTATGTCTCCTATACAAGTGAAAATTTCTCCGCCAAAATGGCTCAATTCTGATAACTGTTCTTCTGAAATTTCTTTACGTCCATTTAATACAACATTATGGCCCGCATTTGCAAATGCATAGGCAATTGCTCTACCAATCCCTCTAGAGCTGCCTGTAACAATAACAGTTTTTATACTTTCTACCACATTTTCACCTCTAATATTTTAGTTGTTAAACGCAACCTTATCGATTGCCTTATGCAACTGCTTAATATTCTCAACATTCATGACAGTTACACTACGATCAATTTTTTTAACGAATGTCTTTAATGTCTTACCCGGTCCAAGTTCTATAAAAGTATCTGCTCCATCTGTTATCATTTGCTGAATCATCTGCTCAAATCTAACAGGAGACATAACTTGCTTAACTAATGTTGGTGCAACTTGTTCTTTAGTCTCATAAACAGCTGCTGTAGTATTACTATAAACTGGATAAGTAAAATCATTTATATTAACTGATTTTAGCTCTTCTCCCAGTTTATCAGCTGCTGGTTCAAGTAACTTAGTATGGAAAGGTCCACTTACATTTAGTGGAATAACCTTTTTAGCTTCTGCTTTTTCTAATTCAGTGATTGCGGCTGATACGCCTTCTTGTACACCTGCAATAACGATTTGGCCAGGCATATTATAATTAGCAATCTGTACAAAATGTTTTTCACTGATCTCGTCACATATTTTTTCAACGACTTCAGATTTCAACCCCATGACTGCAGCCATAGCGCCTACACCCTTGGGAACAGCTTGATCCATATACGTTCCACGTTTATGAACAAGCTTTACTGCATCTTCAAATGTAAAAACCTCTGAGGAAACCAGTGCGGTATATTCTCCTAAACTAAGCCCCGCTACCATATCCGGTTTAATTCCAGCATCTTTCATTAAATGTTCTATAGCATGACTGAGCGTTAATATTGCCGGCTGAGTTAATGGTGTCCAGTTCAGCTTTTCATCATCATTGAATGTTAAAGCAGCTAAATCAATATCCAAGGCTCTGCTCGCTTGATCAAAAATTTTCCTGACACTTTCATGCTCTTCATACAATTCTTTTCCCATTCCATTATATTGAGCGCCTTGCCCGCTAAACAAGAATGCTGTAGACATATTAAATATCCTTTCTTTACTTAACTCTTTTAAAAGATCAATCAAGGGAATGAAACAAGTTTATTAGGTGATTAAGAATCATATATATTGCTTACTAGCTTGCTTCAATCCCCAATTTCAATCTTATTATAATAATCTGCATACTTTGAATATCAAAGTATCACTGAAAAAAATTAGAATACAACAGGATTTGAAGTTAGTTCTTTGTATTCACTCATTAATTCTTCAACAATTTCCTTACAGCTTTGTTCTTTTTTCACTAGTCCTGCACTCTGTCCGGACATAAATGAGCCAGTATCTTTGTCTCCATCGACAACTGCTCGTTTCAGAGCCCCTTTTCCCAATGCTTCTAAGCGAGAGAAATCCGGGTTTTCATCACTTGTGATTTCTTTTTCTACTTTTAAGTACTCATTTGTTAATTTATTTCTTAAGACACGAACTGGATGACCGGTAATCATCCCCGTTACTACAGTATCAATATCTCGGGCTTTAATGACTCTCTTTTTAAAGTTATCATGAGCAATACTTTCTATAGCTACAACGAATCTGGTCCCAAGTTGAACTGCTGAAGCTCCCAGCATGATCGCAGCTGCCATTCCTCTTCCGTCAGCAATACCACCTGCTGCAATAACAGGAATATTCACTGCGTCAACCACTTGAGGAACTAGTGTCATCGTTGTTGATTTACCTATATGTCCACCAGCTTCCATTCCTTCACAGATAATTGCATCTGCCCCGTCTTTTTCCATACGTTTGGCTAAAGCAACTGAAGCGACAACAGGAATCACTACGATACCAGCTTCTTTAAATTTTTTCATGTATCTTCCTGGACTACCGGCACCAGTTGAAATTACACTAACCTTTTCTTCACAGACTACGTTAACAACTTCATCAACATATGGTGATAGTAAAAGGACATTTACCCCAAAAGGCTTATCAGTCATTTCTTTTGTTTCGCGGATCAATTTGCGTACATATTCTCCCGGCTCATGCCCAGCTCCAATCATACCCAATCCGCCAGCATTTGAAACTCCAGCAGCTAAGCTAGGAGTTCCAACCCATGACATTGCTCCTTGAATAATAGGATATTGAATCCCAATTTTCTCCATAAGTGCTTGATCCATATAGGAGCTCCCTTCCAATAAAATTTAATTAAGCTAGTTGTTCATTGACATACTTAACGATGTCTCCAACAGTGTTTAAACCTTCTTCAGTTTCAATTTTAATATCAAATTCATCTTCAATATCGTTGATGATTTGGAATAAGTCTAAGCTGTCTGCTTCTAATTCTTCACGGAAGTTAGTTTCCATTTGTACTTCTTCTGTTTCTTTATCTAATTGGTCCACAATAATTTCTTGAATTTTTTCGAAAGTTGACATTTTTGGTTCCTCCAAATTTTTTTATAGTTTTATTAATAATGATCCCCATGTTAAGCCGCCGCCAAAGCCAGTCAAAACTATGGTTTGATTACTGTTGAGCTGAATATCACCATGTTCAATTAATTCATCCAATAGTATTGGAATGCTAGCCGCTGATGTGTTTCCATATTGATCAATATTTTGAGGAAACTTCTCAATAGGCTGCTTCAACTTTTTAGATACTGCTTTGATTAATCTTGCATTAGCTTGATGTAATAAAAAGTAATCGATTTCTTCAAGTTGCAGCTGATTAGCTTCGACAACTTCAATGATACTTTTAGGAACAGACCTAATAACAAAATCAAATATATCTCTACCGTTCATTTGTAAGTGTGGATTTGCCTTATTGCCTGAAGTAAGCAAATTGTTGACCGCAACTTCTCCAGAAGTTAATGAACTACCCCTTGAACCGTCTGCATGTAAATTTTCACCTATAAAACTGTGTGTGTTTTCATTTTTTTCAAGTAAAACACATCCAGCTCCATCTCCGAATAATACAGCAGTTGAACGGTCTTTCCAGTCCACTACTTTAGACATAACTTCTCCACCGATAACAAGTGCATATTGATAAGGACTGACAGATAGCATTTTTTCTGCAACAGAGCAAGCATAGACAAATCCTGAACAAGCAGCATTAATATCAAATGCCATTGCATTTTTTGCATGGATATTTGACTGAACGGTGCAAGCAACAGACGGTGAATGAGCATCTGGTGACATTGTTGCTACAATAAGCAAACCAATCTCTTCAGCTTTTACCTTAACCTTACCCAATGCTTTCAATGCAGCTTCAGTACATAGATCAGAAGTATTTTCTGTCGTACTGATATGTCTTTGTTTAATTCCCGTACGTGACGTAATCCATTCATCGGAAGTATCTAACCATTCTGTTAAATCATCATTCGTAAGAATTTTTTCAGGAATATATTTTCCCACTGAATGGATCCTAACTTTTACTCGATTACTCACTCTGGTAACTGCTCCTTTGTACGCTCTAAAAAGTCATGAAGATTTCTTAGACCTATCATTAGTATTTCTGACTGTTCTTTATCCATTTCTGCAATTGTTTCTTTAACCATATCTCTATGAAACTTATCATGTAAACGATATAGCAACCGACCATTCGGAGTTAAAGCAAGTTTAACCACACGCCTATCTGAATCTGTACGTATTCTTTCTACATAACCTTTACGTACAAGATTATTTACTGAAACAGTTAGCGTTCCTACGGTAACACCTAACTTTTTAGCCACTTCGCTAGTCGTATGCTGATGATACATTCCTACCGCTTCGATCGTATGCATTTCTTTTATTGAAACATCTTTAAAACGACTAGACTGCAGAGTTTTTTCTTCGATCATCAATACGTCGTTAAAGATCGTAACCAAGTAACTATTGATTTCGTTAACTAATGGATCCACATCAACTCCCCCATTTCTATTACTTCGTCAATATAGTTTGATTATCAAAGTATTTGACTATCAAAATATTATCTTACATTTCTTTTCCTGTCAAGAATAAATTTCAATGCATAGTATTATTCCAATTAAATAGTATTTAAAAGCTTTGACAACAATCATATTGCTTATTTTTATTGGCACATATTTTCAATTATTATAAAAATAAAAGACTGCCTTTAAGTAATTACCCTAAAGAGAAATTTTATTCTCTCATTTCGAGGTATCTACTTAAGACAGTCTATTTTAATACTTATTCAACTTCTTCTGTTTCGTCATTAACTTGTTTTTTAAATCCTTCAATATCCTTAAAATTAACGACCGTTTTTTCTTCCATCAAGTCATGCATTCTTTCTGCTGACTGATCCCAGTTAATCTTAACAATCGCACTATTTGTAAGCAATTTTTCGATAATACCTTCCATCGGCTCATCTCTAAAAAAGAAAATGATTTCATCTCCGATATCCGGTCTTAAATCTTCCTTGATCGTCTCTATAATTTCGACAGCTTCTTTATAAGGCAAATCCAGTAAATTAGCAATTCGGGAGTTGCTGGCACCTTTTCGAAGTTCTGTTTCCACTAAAACTTGAACTTCCTCGGTAATTTTTTCTTTAGCCATAAAAATCTCCTTAGTCTTAAATTTCAGATCTTTATTAAATGTTTCTAATCTATTATATCACAAATTAGCTATAAAATCGATAAGTCAATGTGACTATCTATAGAAATTTAAGATTAATATACTATTTATAGATTTTCGTACCACATAGAGGCTGCATTCAATTCATTTTGAGACAAGCTATGTCCATTATTTCCCCAATACGTTGTTATACTCGCTCCAGCTTCAATAAAAATTTGCTCCAATTCTTTTGTTTCTTCCGGCAAACAAAGTGGATCGTTTTCTCCTGCTCCAATAAACAAACGCTGATTTGATAAATCAGGAAGCTCTGTATTTCTGGTAGGAACCATCGGATGTAAAAGCATTCCTTGGTATAAAACATCATTGTAGTGGAAAAGCAAACTAGATGCTATGTTTGCACCATTCGAGTATCCTAAAACGACAAGCTGTTTCGTTTTAAACCCATAATGTGCTGCTGCTGCATTTAAAAATTCAAATAATTTATCTGTTTCTTTTTTCAAGCTTACTTCGTCTAAAATGCCCATCGCTTTTCTTTCAAAAAAGCGATTCATCCCATTTTCATTAATGTTTCCTCTCAGACTTAAAATACCCGCTTGTGGATCAATCATTTTTGCTAACTGGATCATGTCATGCTCATCTCCTCCAGTTCCGTGCAATAATAAAAAGACAGTGGTGTTTCCCATTAAAGGTTCATTATAAACATGGATAAATGATTCAAGTGACAATATAAGCGTCCTCTCTTTATTTAATTAGTTTAGCTGATTCATATCCAACTTCTTTCAATAATGTTCGTAATTTATTTAAATCATCATCAGAAAGATTCTTAAATATTTTTTCAATTGTTTGGGCATGCTTAGGAAAAATATCTTCCATTTTAAGATAACCTTCTGCAGTCAGTTCTGCAAAAGTAACTCTTCTATCTTTAACATCTGCAATTCTTTGAACCAGTCCTTTTTCTTCTAAACGATCAATTACATAAGTTATACTGCTTGAAGCTAGTAATATTTTTTTCCCAATCATTTGAATCGGTTGCTTTCCTTTATTATATAGATATTCCATCACTGTAAATTCGGTAGCATTCAACCCATAAGAAATCATATCTTCTTTTACAACTCTTTCTACACTAGAGGCCGCTCTCAAAATTGTTGTTAATGCTTTTAATGAGTCTTCATTTCTTGTCATAATTTCACCTACTTATTTATCTTTAATAATATACGAATTCGTACTAAAAAACAATAGGTAACAAAGCTAATATAGACTATTAGCTTTGTTACAGTTCCTATTTATAGTTAACTTTCTAACTGTTCGCGGATTTCTTATTGCGTACTTCTATCATTGCTTCAGTCCAAGGTATCAATTGATCAATCATTATCTCAACAGCCTCTTTTTGAGCACTAGAAGGATTAAGATTCGGGTAATCAAAATCATAAAAAATGGATAGTGCTGGGTTTGTTCTAACATGTGCAACTTGAAACTCTGACAACACTGATCTTAGCTGTTCAGCTGAACGAACCCCACCAGAAGAACCATAGCTTACGATTCCTGCTGCCTTATCATTTAATTCATGATATAAAAAGTCTAAAGCATTTTTCAAAGCACTTGGTATACCATGATTATATTCTGGTGCAATAAAGATATAGCCATCTTGATCCGTCATTTTTTG
This sequence comes from Marinilactibacillus piezotolerans, assembly GCF_900114235.1. GTDB lineage: Bacteria > Bacillota > Bacilli > Lactobacillales > Carnobacteriaceae_A > Marinilactibacillus > Marinilactibacillus piezotolerans. The sequence continues at coordinate 166,354 of NZ_FOSJ01000001.1, forward strand.
AGACCATGGAAGTTGTTTCTCTTTTTCAATTAATTCATCTGTATATGCAGGAGAAGTTGGTTCAGCAAAAACAGGTAAATTAAACTGTTTGATATCTATAATTTCATATTCTACATCATCATTATCTTGTCTGTTTATCGCTAGTTTTTTAACCCATTCTGCAACATCTAGATTGACACGATTCTCTCTAATTGAACCAGTAATAATCCCAATTTTCATTCTGTTTCCTCCTTCTTTAAGTTATTTTAATTATAACACTCAAAAAAACAGAATTAAAAAAAGTTAGCCCTTCTTTATTCGACTTTAGTTTAGAACATTCGAATCATTGTACATTTCTATAAATACTTTCATATACCTGATGAAAGCAAATATTTGAAAAAGAGCAGTAATAATTATAAGAGACCAAAGGAATCCCCGACTAATCTCCGGTAATAAAACCAGTATAAACATACATAGATAAAAGACAATTGTACCAATTTTCCCGAACCATTTAGCTCCATCTACCATTTTTCCTTTTTTTAGCAATATATAACTAAAAATAAACATACTAGTCTCTTTTACGATAAATATACCTAGTAAGTACCCCATAACAGGCCATTTAACAAGCAGTACCGATGCAACTGCCAACTGTGTTAATTTATCGGCAATAGGATCAAATATTTTCCCTAAATTTGTAATTTGATTAAATTTCCGCGCGATAATACCATCCATCGCATCAGTAAGCCCCGAAACAAATAATATACCTGCAGCAATCAAGTAACCATTTATGTCTGTCGCTATAAGATATGAATAGATAAACAGAGGAATTAATAGTATTCTGAAATATGATAATATATTTGGTACTTTAAACCATTCATTACGATATATATTTTTCATTATCGCCTCACCTTTACTTTACAAATAAAAAAGAGGAGCCTAGAATGTTTCCTCCTTTTCTGCGATACTTCTTTCATTTTTTAAAAAAAGCACATGCTAATTGTCTATTTTTATACTTATTAAAAGTTTGTTTCTTTTAACTAACTTTAGTATATTCCATTAAAGTACTAGATTCAATTTGTTTCTGGATTTTCACTATGGTTATCAGGATTAAAATTATCTTCATGTGTCTGATCATCTGTACCAGGGTCTTTAAAATCGACGCCAAATCCCGGCGCTGACAGATGATCATCTAATGAACTTTCAAAATCCCCTTTTTCTTTTTCGTCTTCTCTAGAAGGAGTTTTTTGATCATTTAATTTTTGCTTAGTGATATGCTTTGGCATCTCTTGAAGCATAACATATCCCCCTCTTTTTAACTTATCCATAAATAGTTCTGTATCTTTTTCAGATAATTTATACTTTTCAGCAATATCATTATCTCTAAGTTCTAATTTACTCACACCATCGACCTGCAAATTGATTAGCGCAGCTATCGAATCTCTTTGTTCTTCTTTGGTAACTATAGTAAGTTTATTTTCAGGAATATGCTTTTCTTTTGTCGCTTGTTCAATATTAGATGTTACCTCTTCTTCTAATTGAAACATTGACAGCAACTTCATACTATTGTCCTCCTTGTATCATTTTCAATAAGCTTATGATATCAAAGTAAATCATTCCCACCAAACAAGAAGCCTTGTTTTGATTTATATTTTTAATAGAAGTATGTCAAGCGAAAGTTAAAATGTCCTAAAACCAAGGCTCACATTAATGCAAGCTTTTACTTCGCAAAAGCTTGCATTAATGTGACCGAATTTGTTAAAATTAGTCCTAAGCTGTTTGTTCAGCTTCGTACTCTTCGAGTGTTTTTCCGACACTGCGAAGATATCTTTTGAAAGATTCTAGTTTCCACGGGTGAGATTGTGGGGGAATATACTGGCGTCTTTCTTTTTTTTGCTCTGGAATCGGATCAAACTCTTGTGAGTAGTAGTCATGTTCTTTCAGTCTCCTTGTTGTGTATATTTTTTCAGCTATATTTACATAGATATCTCCG
>NZ_FOSJ01000024.1 GCF_900114235.1 Marinilactibacillus piezotolerans
TGACTTTTTTGGAAATTTTAATGAAAACTACTTGTGATTAAAGTAACAATGTATAAAAATCATTTATTCTAAGTTTTATGCAACACTAGTGATATCATATATATAGTTTATTTATTTGCTAGCGTTTGAATGATGGAAATAAAGTCATTATAAGATGAACACTGCAGCAATTTCGCAACGATAGCAGGAGTGTTAACAATTTTTCCTAGAATGTCATATAACAACTGCAAATCTTCCCGACTGTCTTTTTCAACATTCAACAAGCAGATGAATTGGACTTTTCTTTCTCCCCAAATAATGGGCTGATCTAATGTACAAAATGTTAAAAATGTTTTTGAAGTTTGAGGAGTAATAGGATGTGGGATAGCCACATTATTTCCATACGATGTTGGTGCAATTTCTTCTCTTTTTTCCAGTAATAACTGGTAGTCTGCTGGTAAAGCATGTATTGGTGTCAGTTTATCAACTAAAAAGTTAAAAACTTCTTGTTTAGACTTTAACGACTGGTTCAAATAGGTATGATCTTCATCGATAAACGCAATAGGATCTGAGTGAACATCCTTTATAAAGTGTTCAATTCTTGACAAATCATAGTGACTTAAAATCGTATTAACCTCTATAATGGGTACCGGCAGTGTATCTTTGATAGGTACAGCGCTGATAATAAAATCGATATTATCATAAGGGATTTCGTGAATTCTATATAATTCCGTCGTACCGACGACTTCTATTTCTGAACGGAATTCCGCAGTGACCTTGTACTGAATTAGTTTAGAACTACCTACTCCTGAAGCACAGACAATGTAGCATTTTTTTAAGAAATGTTTTTCCTTTTCTCTCTCCATTGCTGCACCTATATGTAAAGCGATATAGGCTACTTCATTCTCATCGATTTCCACGGATAAGGCTTTTTTGATTTCAAGCGCTGCAATAATTCCTGCTTCAAAAGCAAGAGGGTAGTGCGCTTTAATATCTTCTAACATAGGATTACGAATATTCATATTGAATTTATAACGATTGATTGCTGGTTTTAAATGTAAAGCTAAACTCATAATCAGTTCCTGGTCATTTAAAAGAGATAAATTAAGTTCTTTTTTCAACTGTAAAAGGATCTGATCAATTAATTTTTGAATCATTGGATCAATAACCTGTTCATATTGAGTCGTTGAATTATTAGATTCACCAATTAGTTTCGTACCAAGCAGATGAATCGCGATATAAGCGATTTCAATTGTTGGGAAAGTAACATGTAATGTTTGCTCTATCTGCTGAACAATTTTAGTAGCAACCTTGTATTCTTTCTGTGTTTGAATCTCTGATAAATCTTTTTCAACTAGAGCTACACTATAGCCTTCTTTGATTCGTTTGTAAGCAATAACAATATGTACAAACAAATTATTCAATGCTACATCAGAAAGTACAATCTCATTCCGGTTAATTTGCTCAAGTAAAATAGACCACATATTATTTAAAATAAGTTCATTGATTTCAGCAATAGAGCTTACATGTTGCATTTGTATAAGACTAGGTCCAGCCTTTTGTTGGTTAAATAAAAACTCTGAGATAGCAAAACGACGGTTTAATTCTGTTCCTTTTAAACTTATTCCATAATTTGGACGACTGATTAATTTTAGAGAATATGGTTCAAGTAATTGTTTGACTGTTTTTAAATCTGCTTGAATAGTTGATCGACTAACATGTATTTCTTCGCTTAGATCATCCAGTTTTACAGGATTGCTTTTTCTTAAAAAAAGGTTTAATAAATAATCAATACGCTCATTAGGGGTATTGGGATTATTACTGATTTGATCTAACGAATGATCAATTTGTTCTAAATATTGATTATATAAAAGCTCATTAAAAATAGTGATTTTAAAACCCTTGCCTTTTAAAGCTTCTATTTGAGCGCCATTTATTTTTAAGTCTGTATTTAATTCCTTGATATCTTCTCGGATTGTTCTAGAAGAAACCTCAGTAACCGCTGCTAACTGAGTGCTTGTAATGGGTGTATTAGCAGAAGACAAAATATTTAGAATCTTGACTTTTCTATTTTCCATTAGACTTCCTCCTTTCCGGAACTTTAACACATGGTAAAAGCGCAGTAATCCTTTATCACTACGCTTATGTGTTAAACTGTTCAATTCTAATCGTTAAAACCATTTTTTTCTGACACTTCTGCAAACCACGAAGCACTTTTCTTCGCCGTTCTTTGCTGAGTTTTAAGGTCGACTGAAAAGAATCCATAACGGTTTTTGTAAGCATTCATCCAAGACCAGTTATCCATAAATGTCCATAGGTGATAGCCTTTCACATTACATCCTTCTTGAATTGATCTGTGCAGCCATTTTAAATGTTCTTTTATAAAATCAATACGATAATCATCTTCAATGCGTCCATTAACTAAAAATCGTTCTTCATTTTGAACGCCCATACCATTTTCAGAAATAAAGGACTCAATATTCCCATAGTTTTCTTTTAAATTAATCATAATATCATAAATACCTTTTTCATAGATTTCCCATCCACGATAAGGATTCATCTTTCTTCCAGGCATTTCATAATTATCAAAGAACCAGTCAGGCATAAAAGGACTATCTGGATTCGGTTGGGAATCTCTCGCTTTAACTCTTCTGGGTTGATAATAATTTACTCCAAGTAAATCTACAAGGTTCTCTTTGAGTAAATCTTTATCTTCAGGTTCGGTCTCTGGAAGTTGATTATATTCAGCAAGTAAGTCAATCAAATCTTGTGGGTATTCTCCTTTTACTGCTGGATCAAGAAAACTTCTATTAAAGAATAAATCACAAATATGAGAAGCTTTTAAATCTGCAGGATTTTGACTTCTGGGATATGAAGGCGTTAAGTTAAGAACAATGCCAATTTTACCATCGTAATTTTCATGATAAAGCTTAACTGCTTTAGCATGAGCAATCATTGTATTATAGCCTACTTGAACAGCTTTCTTTGCGTCAACGATGTTAGGATAATGAAAGTCGTATAAATACCCTCCTTCTACTGGTACGACAGGCTCATTGAACGTGAACCATTTCTTGACACGATCTCCAAATAATTCAAATACCTTTTCTGCATAATCAGCATATGCTTGGGTGACTTTGCGATTTTCCCATCCACCGATTTCCTGTAATTCCAAAGGCATATCAAAGTGATACAAGTTTACAAACGGTTCTACACCATTTTCAATCAAGTCATCAATCACTTTGGAATAAAAATCAACTGCTTCAGGATTAACTTCTCCTGTACCACCTGGAATCAATCGTGCCCATGATATTGACAACCTAAAACTATTATGATGAATTTTTTTCATATTAGCAATATCTTCTTTATAACGATTATAAAAGTCAGAAGTAACTTCAGGGCCTACATTTTCAAAGAAACGATTAGGCTCCTGTTCATACCACTGATCCCAGATATTTTTACCTTTGGTTCCATTCTCTCCACCTTCAGTCTGTGTTGCTGAAGCGGCACTTCCCCACCAGAAATTTTCTGGAAATTGATAGTCTAATGACATTTGTATTTCCTCCTTATCTTGTTCTATATATTTCAACTAGTTCAACAGCTAGATCTCGAACAGTCATAGCAGTCATTAAGTGATCCTGTGAATGAACAAGGATAATATTCAGTGGCTGTTCCTCTCCCCTAGCTTCATTTTGAAGTAGCTTAGTCTGATGTTGATGAGCTTTTCCTAGTTCTTCACTTGCCTCTTTTAGTTTATTATCGGCTTCTTCAAAGTTACCATCTTTTGCTTCATGAATTGCTTCCATCGCGCTTGATTTTCCATTACCTGCAAACAAGATAATTTGGAACGCAACCTCAGTCATTGTATCCATCATATAATCCTCCATAAAAACTAAAAGGAAAGCGAATGTTCAAAGACATCCGATTCCCTTTATGCAATTTTCTATTGTTATTTAACTTATTTCGTAGTTTGTGCTTTTTGTTCTTCGCCGTAATATTGATTGTCTAATACTTTCAAGAACGGTAACCAAATTACAAAAACAATACCCATATTGATTAGTTGCATAACTGCACCCATGATTTTATTTCCCGTTGCTAAATATCCACTCAGCAATGCGGGAGTTGTCCATGGAACTATCAGTCCAGCTGGTTTTGGAGCGAATCCAATATCCATCGCAAAGTATGTTACGATTGCTACAACTACTGGTGCTAGTAACCAAGGAATCAATACTAATGGGTTCATGATAATCGGTAACCCAAAGATAATAGGCTCATTAACATTAAATATACCAGCGGGTCCACCAAGTTTTCCAAGTTCTCTTAGCTGACGACTCTTAGTTACTACGAAAATTGCAACAATAACTGCTAAAGTCATCCCGGATCCACCAATACCAACGATAAAAGTATCCATAAATTGTTTCGTAACAATATTTGGTAATTCTTCGCCAGATTGGAAAGCAGAAAGGTTTTGCTCGTTTAGAGAATACCAGATTGGATCAAAAACAGAGTTAACAATAATTTGTCCGTGTAACCCAAAGAACCAGAATACTTGAATCAATAATACAGCAATAATTGTAGCAGGTAGTCCACTACCTAATGCTGTAAGCGGTTGTTGAATTAAAGTATATATGAAGTTCTGAACTGTTTCAAATGATGTAAAACTAAATAGAATTCGAATGACTAAAAACACGGTCAATGTTAAAGTAATAGGAATCAATGCACTAAATGATCTGGATACAGCATCTGGTACCCCAGCTGGCATTTTGATTGTCAGATTTTTTCTTACAAAAAAGTGATATAACTCAGCAGATATAAAAGCTGTAAAAATACCTAAGAACATTCCTTCTGCTCCTAAGGCACTTGTTGGTATAACACCAGAAACATCTTCAAGAACTTGTGGTGTCAATACTAAAAATGATGCTAAGGCGACTACTCCTCCATAGATAGCCTCGCCTCCACGCTGTTCTACCATTTTAAATCCTATACCAATAATAACAAATAATCCCATAATGCTTAAAGTAGCAGCAGAAGCTGGTCCTAATGCATTTTGATAGGCAGTATAGGCTTCTTCGCTGATGACTCTATCTAAAAATGGCAAGTTAGCAATAACAACAAAAATTGATCCGAATATAATTAAGGGTAACGCTACCATAAAACCATTTCTTAAGGCTGTCAGATAGCGGTTATTGTTTAGCTTATCTGCAATTGGTAAAAGAATATCTTCTAATACACTCATAAACTTATTCATTTTAGTCCTCCAGTTTCTCTCAGTTTAACTTTGATCAATTAACTCAATAGCTTTATTTAAAACGGCTACTCCGTCAACTCTACCATATGCTACAGGATCAATTACATCTAATGGGATCCCGACTTTTTCAGCAGTTACTGCAAATTTCTTTTTCATAAAGCGCATTTGAGGGCCAATCAATAAAACATCAGCTTCTTCCATGTCGGTCTCTGCTTTATCTTGTGCTACAGCCCAAATCTTAACTTCTTCCCCGCGTTTTTCTGCTTCTTCTTCCATTTTTGTCACCAGTAAACTTGTTGACATACCTGATGAACAAGCAAGTAAAATCTTTTTCATTTTATTTCCTCCTTTCTGTTTTTTTCTTTCGATACTCATATATTAATGTAATACCGCTTACATATCCATGTGGTTAATTTCCGTTAGGAAGTGGAAGTTTTATATTTGTTCTCAGGTAATTATAGAAAAATCTTCTAGAACAGTAAAAAACGTTAGGAATCAAAGAATACCAGTGGGTCTTTGATTTCTAACGTTTGATTTTATAGTAAATTTCTAAGGTAAACAATGGATGTAATGAAGTAATAGACCATTGCAGGACCACTGCTCAACGAAATTCGATTCGAAATAGCTGGAGCTAATCAACACAATCCTTTAAGAGAACTATTTAAGAGTATGAAATTAAATGCTATCTAGTGGAGCACCAAAAATAGGGATACGTGAATATAAATAATAGATTTTTAATGTTTATTTTGATGTTTCTCAATAGTTTTCTTGATGGTGGGTATAATCTTTTTGTAAAAAGGTAAAGATTGATTTTGCTGAATATCATATTCATTTAATGCAGTTTCTAATTCAGACCCCTCTTCAAATTCCAATTCTTTATTATTGATCTGTTTACGATTTAGTTTGATATTTTTTTTGAATTGTCTGGTCATCAGCTTTTCGATGAGGGACAAGTCGATCGATTCACCAGCTTTTTCCTTTGCTGAAATCACACTAAGAACTTCAATGTAGCTAATTGCTAAAGCGCTAGTAACAACCGATGCAGTGGTACCACTGATAATACCACCCACAATAGTCCCTGCACCTGGAATGAATTTAAAAGCATTGGCTACTAATGTTTTACCTAATAAAGTAGCTGAACTTGTTCCGCCAACAGCAGCTACAATGGAAACAATCGTAGATTTATCTAAGGAAATACCGAATATTGCTGTTATATGAGCAAGTAACGTTATTTGCATCGGCACCAACACAGAGGCATCAGAAAAAGGGATCGGAATAAATCCTACACCAAAACTCGTCGCTACATATCGAGTTGCCCAGCGTCTAGCATCTTTTGCTTTCTTCTCGATGTCTGCCTGCTGGGCATTCGTAAAAGCTTTTTGTACATCCTTTGGGATAAGCTGAAGGGATTTAGCTACTAATTCTTTCAAGCCAAAAGCAGGGATAACATAATCATCGGAAATTTCATATGGTTCTGACATGATCGTTTGAATTGCTGCTACTGGAAGATTCATGTTTTCTAGATATCGTTTAAATTCTTCAGCTGGTTTGCCTATAGCTTGAGTTAATACAAGTATGACCGGAATTTTATCCGCAATATCTCTTATTAATTCTAACTCCATATCCTCAATACGAGATGAGGTAGCTTGAATACAATAATAAGCAACATGTATTGCCTCTTGGCTGTTTTTATGTTTCTTAATTAAATCAAATACTTCTTGTTTTACCTGATTTTGGATAGATTGCTCTAGTTCTAATCCTCTAGTGTCGTAAAGTACAATTGGTATACTTTGTTTTGAAATTTTTCTCAAGTGTTTAGTGACTGGTTTACCAATTCCAGTATCGGCTAACTTTTCTCTAAAAATATTATTGATTAGTGTGCTTTTCCCTACTCCAGTTTTCCCTGCAATAAGGATATTGACTGGATCCATATTTTCTACTTCTTTTTCAGTTTTATCCAATATTTCTTGAATCACATTAAGCTTATCGCCTGATAATTTCATAAATTGCCTCCTACTGTTAACATGATTATAAATAGTTTACCATGAACTTTTACTAAAAAGGAAGAATCAAGATTGTAAGGCCCTATCGAATCAGGAATGAATAAAAAGCATTCTAACAACTTATTATATAAAGAGGTTAGAATGCTTTTTATATTTAAATGATTAGTTATCATTTATATTCAGAAGGAACTTCCGATAATTCTTCAATTCGAGTCGCCTGCCATCCTTCTTCTTCAATAAACTGCAGATAAATTCTATATACTTCTGATTCACCTTGATTAGAGACTGTAGCTTCTACTCGATTGGGACCATCACCGGCAATCCACCATTCAATAATAGTATCTGATTCTAATCCAGTAACTGATGTAATAGCCTGGTTGATTTCAATACGATCTTGTGAGCCATCATTGAAATTTGTAATATGATCTCCAGATTGTTCTGTACCGATTGGGGACCATTGTCCAGTATAAGCTTTCTCAACAAGTGGATCCTCAGAATCAACTTCTTCAACATTATTTAATTCAGATTCACTGTCATTTTCATCAGTTGTTTCATCATTTTCCACTTGATCTTGACTGTCTTCTTCACTATTTTCGTCTTGACTTAGTTCATCAGATTCTGCCTGATTTTCTTCATTTTCATTCTGATCCGTTTCTCCTGTTTCATTCTGATCAATCTCAGTATTTAATTCTGAGCTAGGTGCTATATTTTCTGAAAGTTGATTTGTATTATTATCACGAATGACAAAAACATAAGTGAGCAAAGCCAATAAAATTAAGACTAGAACAGCAATTACAATATAGTAAATTTTATCGAATTTATTTTCAGGTTTGTTTCTTTCAGTACGAGATTGATTTGAGTGATTTCTTTTCATGAAACTGTATCTCCTTTATAATATTACACTTTTTCATATTATTAGGATAGTTTATCACACAAAGATTTCAATATTGAGTATATCGCATAACAACTAAACAACAAAAACACGCTTTCTGCATTACAATTAAACAGAAAGCGTGCAAAGTACTAGTTAATTAAGGTTTGAGCACTACTTTTATATTATTGTCTTCTTTTTTATCGAAAATATCATAGCCTTTAGCGGCATCTTCTAGTGGCATAGTGTGCGTAATAATATCTGTAGGATCAAATTCATTATTTCTGATTTTTTCGTAAAGCTTCGGCATTAGATGCGGCACTGGAGTTTGTCCAGTTTTTAAGGTTACATTTCTAGCGAATATATGATTGATTGGAAAAGTTGTTGCTGGAGTTAAATAAACACCGGTTAACATGATTGTACCAAATTTTTTGACTGCTGCACTGGCCATTTCAATTGGTCTTGTTGTTCCTTTTTGAGGAGAAATCAGATTAGTCACTTTTTCAAGTTTTCGTTCTTTTCCATCCATTCCAACACAATCAATCACAACATCGGCTCCGCCGTGTGTCATATCCAAAAGCGCCATACTAGGTATATCAACTTCTTCAAAATTCAACGTTTCAATTCCGATTTTTTTCGCTGAATACTCCAAGCGATGTTTAACGCTGTCTACTGCAATAACTCTTTTAGCACCTTTCATTTTAGCAAACCTTTGAGCAAATAGCCCAACTGGTCCAGAACCAAGTACAATGACAGTATCACCTGGTTTTACACCAGCGTGTTCTACACTCCACCAAGCTGTTGGAACGATATCAGATAAAAACAAAACCTTCTCATCTGGAACTTCATTATCCGGTACTTTGAATACAGAATGGTCAGCATGAGCTACACGCATGAATTCTGCTTGTCCACCAGGATAATCCCCGTTTAATTTACCAAATCCAAACAACCCACCATAATCAACTTCCGGGTTCTTATTTGATTCATCACACTGGCTTTCCATATCGTTTTTACAAAAATCACAATGACCACAACTAACATTAAATGAAACTACAACTCTATCACCAACTTTAAGATGCTTTACATCTGGTCCAACTTCTTCAATGATTCCCATTGGTTCATGTCCTACAATATAATCATCATTTAAAACAAGATTCCCATTATGATATAAATGTAAATCAGATCCACAAATAGCTGTTGAGGTAACTCTGATAATAGCATCAGTAGGCTCTTCAATTATAGGATCTGGAACGGTCGTTACCTGCATTTTTTCTTTACCCTGAAATGTTACTGCTCTCATTTTTCTTACCCCTTTCAAATAGTTTGTACAGAACAAATTTAGCATGATTCAAACATAATAGAAAATAAAACGCTTGTTTTAGTTAAAAAAAGTCTTTTAAGGTAGGTAACCTTAAAAGACTTTCTAATATATTTGAATTTAATGTTTGATTTTTTTAAGAGGATTAGTGATCAAAGGAGCAACGATAGCAGCAACGATAGCTTCTGCCACGCCACTTGTTCCGACTATAACTAGAAGAACTCCTGCAAGATTACTTAAATCAACATTTATCGCCTGAGCATATCTAGCGCCATAAAAAATATAGATAAAGAGCAAAACTAAAATTGTATTTGTGAAAGAACCAATAACCGCAGATATTGCCATAGAAATTCTATCTTTATCAGGCCAGAACTTCTTCAGGAACTGATAACTCCAACCTGTCAGTAAACCAATTAAAATACGCGGTAACAAAGCTATAAGAGGATTAGTCCATAACCACCAATCCAGAGGTGTTGCTGGTACAGTATAAGCTCTAACCATTCTTGTAATGCCCCATACAGCACCTATGATCATCCCGTCTTTCGTTCCTAAAGTCAATGTTGCAACAATGACAGTAATATGAATGATTGTTGGATTAAGTGGCGGTATTGGAATATTTCCTAAGAATGGTACAAAGTTCTGAATCAATATAATTGCTGTTAATATTCCTAAAATTGCTAAACGATAAGGATTGGATTTTTTTCTACCTAAAGGCATAAGATTCCTCTTTTCTTAATATGAAATCTATTATAACTATTGGATTTTAGATAGTCCATTTGTCAAACTTCTATTTAATCTACCTATTAATACTGAAAGTAATTGCTTTTCTTCTTCAGTCCACCCTTCTAGAATGTCTGAGAATATCTTTTGAGCAGCAGTATTATACTCTTGAAATTTTGATTTAGCATCTTCAGATAGAGTAAAATAAGCATACCGTTTGTCATCACCAGTTGTTTTAACGACTAAGCCGTTTTTAACTAAAGTATTCATCTGTCTGCTAACTGTTGATTTATCTAATTGGCTTTGTTCAGTAATTGACTTTAGGGTAGCTTGTTCTTCTCCAAGAATTTCAATTAGATTTAAAGCAGAAGCAGATATATTATAATCTGTCAGTAAATTCTGAGTCATTTTTTTATATAAGGATTGTAGTTCTGCCAGTTTTAATAAAATTTCATTCGTATCGACTGATGGTGTCATATCATCGCTCACTTTCTAAACTGATTTCATGCTGAAAACAACTATTTGTACGTGTCAACTATACCATTGTTTAATTACTTGGGCAATGGTTTTTGTTACTGTAGAATGGTGTTGACCTCTTAAAAATGCTATACTAAAAAGGAGTCTCGTCTGAAAGGAGACAGTTAAAATGTCATTTGATGGATTATTTACACATGCAATGGTAACGGAATTGAAAGAAACACTCATAGGTGGAAGAGTTGCGAAAATTCAGCAACCTTATGATAACGAAGTCATTTTTAAAATTCGTGCCAATAGAAAAAATATTCAGCTCTTATTATCTGCACATCCCCAGTACGCTCGCATGCAGATAACTGATATACCTTTTGAAAACCCTACTTCTCCACCCCAGTTTTGTATGGTAATGAGGAAGTATTTGGATGGAGCAATTCTAGAGGATATAAAGCAATTTGAAAACGACAGAGTAGTTGAGTTTTCATTTAATAGTCGTAATGAATTGGGAGATATAGAAAATCTAGTACTGATTGTTGAGATTATGGGTAGACACAGCAATATTTTATTGGTTAAAAAGCAGGAAGAAAAAATCCTTGAAACAATCCGACACATCTCATCAAGCCAAAATACCTATCGTACTTTAGTGCCGGGTGCCCAATATAGACAAGCACCAACCCAAAACAAGAACAACCCTTTCCACTTTGATAAACCATTACCGATCGCGTCATTACCTACTAATGAAAAAGTTAAATGGATACAGCAAACCTTTCAAGGTTTTGGTAAAGATTCTGCAGAAGAATTAGCTTTTCAAATAGAAACGCATCCTGACGATGCGCCAGCCCTAGTTTTCCAAAAATTTATGGAGCCATATAAAAAGCAGAATTTAACTCCTACTTTGACAAAAGTCAAAAACAAAGAATATTTTACAGCTGTCAAATACGATTCACTTGTGGGAGAACAAATCCTATTTAAAACGCTTAGTGCTTGTGCAGATCGTTTTTATGGTAATAAATCTGAACGAGATCGAGTTCAGCAACAAGCCAATGATCTATTCGGTCTAGTAAAAAATGAAACGGAACGAAATGAAAAGAAATTGATTAAGCTTGAAAAAGAGTGGCAGCAAACTCAAAAAGCAGATCAATATCGTATTAAGGGAGAAGTTTTAACGGCCTATCTTCATGAGATTGAACAAGGGATGGAGTCCGTTACTCTAGATAATTTCTATGAGGAAAATGAAAAAATTGAAATAGATTTGGATCCCCGTAAAACCCCTTCTAAAAATGCTCAGGCTTATTTTTCTAGATATCAAAAATTAAAAAATGCTATTAAGCATCTTGAAGGTCAGATAAAAAGTACAAAAGCAGAAATTCAGTATTTAGAGTCAGTCATGACACAAATGGAAGTAGCTTCTCCAAGAGATGTCGAAGATATAAGAGACGAGTTACAAGCCGGCGGATATATAAAGAAAAAACGCAAGCAACAAAAAGGAAAAAAACGTCAGTCCACAAAACCAGATCAATTTCTATCTTCGGATGGTACCTTGATACTGGTAGGAAAAAACAACCTGCAAAATGATGAATTGACTATGAAAACAGCCCGTAAAACAGATTGGTGGTTACACACTAAAGATATTCCGGGATCACATGTTATTATACGAAGTGAGCATCCTTCTGAAGAGACTATAGAAGAAGCTGCAGCAATTGCTGCATATTTTAGTAAATATCGTTTATCTGCTTCAGTCCCTGTTGATACAGTTCAAGTCAAACATATCCGAAAACCAAACGGTGCTAAACCTGGATTCGTCATTTATGAAGGCCAAAAGACTTATTATGTAACGCCTAAAGAAGAATTAATAAATAAACTGAAAAAAAGTTAACTATAGCTTAAAACATGCCTATCCCCTCTTATCACTTTTGTAGTGTACAAGTTGAAGATAGGCATGTTTTTTTAGATTTCTTCAGGTTTGATAATTTCTACAGCATTTTTATGGTCCACTTCTATAACAGATACTTTAACCTGTTCTTTCATTGAAGTTGGAATATTTTTCCCAATAAAATCTGCTTTAATTGGAATTTCACGATGTCCTCTATCAATCAATGAGGCAACAAGGATTTTTTTAGGTCTTCCAAGATCAATTACAGCATCCATTGCTGCTCTAATTGTTCGACCAGTAAAGATAACATCATCAACTAATATAACGACCTTATTTTCTACTGAGACAGAAAAATTTTGCCCTTTAACTTCAGGATTTCCAACTTCATCAGGAAAATGACGATCATCTCGATATAAAGTAATATCCAATTCTCCAACTGGAATCATCTTTCCTTCAATTTGCTCGATACGTTCTGCAATTCGATTGGCAATGTGTATTCCACGTGTTTTAATTCCTGCCAAAATTAAATGATCAATCCCTTTATTGCGCTCAATGATTTCATAAGAAATCCGAGTTAAAGCTCTCTGCATAGCAATTTCATCTAAAACGGTAACAGTTGTAGCCAATTAAGATAACCTCCTAAATAAATATAATAGACACTATTGCTTCCTTAAGATTTCAATTGTTTCTTGAAAAATTTCTGGTATTGGAGATGAGAATTTCATTTCTTCCCCCGTAGTCGGATGTGTAAAACCTAAAGTTTCAGCATGTAAAAACTGCCCATTTCCCTTAATTGTTTTTCTAGGTCCGTAAATTGGATCACCAGCCAAAGGATGCTCGATATAATCCATATGGACCCTAATTTGATGAGTTCGACCTGTTTCAAGAATTAATTTTATTAAAGTAAATTTGTTGAATCGTTCAATGACTTCAAAATGAGTTACAGAGGGTTTGCCGTTATCGACAACTGCATATTTTTTTCTATTACTAGAATCTCTTCCAATAGGGGCATCAATCGTGCCTTTATCATGATGAATTAAACCGTGGACTAAAGCAATATATTCTCTCTGTGCTTTTTTTTCTTTTAACTGTTCAGATAATTTTTCATGCGCAACATCATTTTTTGCAATCATTAATAACCCTGAAGTATCTTTATCAATTCTATGCACTATTCCAGGTCGAATTTTCCCTTTTATTCCAGACAAGTCTTTTATATGATACAACAAAGCGTTAACAAGTGTACCAGAACTATGACCAATAGATGGATGAACTACCATACCTTGAGGTTTGTTGACAACCAAGACATCTTGATCTTCATAAATAATTTCAATGCTTATATCTTCAGGTTTTGCATCTATAACTTCGGGCTCGGGTATATTGACTTCGATTATATCTTCTGATTGTACTTTGTAATTGGATTTAACTGAAGAGCCATTGACAGTTATGTGCCCTTCTTTAATTAAACTTTGAATTTGTGAACGAGAAGCATCTGTTACTTTCTCAGTTATAAACTTATCAATACGTTCGTTTATTCCTTCATTTGAAAATGTATAGTGATCCTTCATTACTTATCAGCTGCTTTCTTTTGTTTGTATAATTTGATTTCATCGATAATCAAGTAAAGAATCATCAGTGCTACACCAATAGTTAAAGCTGAATCTGCAACATTAAAAATTGGAAACTGAATAAATTCAAGTTGGAACATATCTACTACGAACTGATGAAATAATCTGTCTATCAAATTTCCAACTGCACCAGCCAATAAAAAAGATAAAGCTGTTGAAAACAACTTACTTTGACGTCCTTGAGTGTGCAGATAATATAGAATTACTCCAACGACAATTAGTGTGACAATATAGAAAAACCACATTTGTCCCTCTAAAATACTCCAAGCTGCCCCAGTATTTTGATGATAGGTAAGTGATAAGACATTTGGAATGACTTCTACTGTTTCACGTAAGGGTATGTTTTGAACCGTTAAGTATTTTACGAGCTGATCAATACAGATAAAGATCGCTGCAATAATATAATAAATAACCATGTTGACCTCTTTTCTTAAATAAGATACCTCTTAATTGTACCTTATTTTGAGTGTGAAAAACATACTTATAACCATTTTCATTCTTTAATACTTCTAAGTTTTTTAGTAGAACCTGCTAAAATATTATTCATTTCCTTTTTAACTGATGTATATTTTTGTTATACTCTTTTGGTAACACTTTTATAAGCATATAGACTTGTATTATTTTATTTAAAGGAGATCTTTGTAATGATAAAGAAAAAATATATTCTAGCGAATCTTGGTCTCTCGGCGTTTCTTCTAGCAAGCTGTGATGGAGAAAATATTGAAGAGATGGAGACATCAGTCAATGAAATCGATCAGATTCATGATGATATTATCACAGAATTAAATGCATTAACCGAGGAAGAAACAATGCTTCAAGATGCATTTGATGAAACACTTAAATCAGATGAAGAGTTGACAACTTTCTCAGATGGTTCTGCTGTTGTTTTTCAAAATATTGAATCGAGAAGAGAACATTTAGATTCAATTAATAGTCTAAATGAACAATTTGAAGAGCAAGAAGAAATTTTAGCTTCTTATGAAGGCGAAAGTTTATCAGGTGAAGAACTCGATGGTTTAAACAGTAAAATTGATGAATTTTCATCTCAACTTCAAGGATTTACAACCGATTATGATGCTTCACTCACCTCACAAGAGGAATACTTTACTTCTATCGGCAGCGAAGAAGCAAATTATGATACTTTTTCAGATGGTATTAATACAATAAATGAACAACAAACAAGTATTCAAGAAGACTTAGTTATTTTAGATGAGACATTAGTTACTTTAGATACACATATTACAGAAGCACAAGAAATGATTGAAACAGCACTTACTGAAAATGAATAAGGAGAATAACTTATGAATAAATCAAAATATGCTTTTTTGTTCACCTCTGTCCTACTCTTGTCTGCTTGCGGAAATGATGAAAATACACCTACTACTGAAAATGAACAAGCTGCTGTTGATTCAAAAACTAAAAACGATGAAACGACGACTGAAGAAAATGAAGTAGAATCAGAAGAACCGGAAATAAACGAAGATGGTTCAGATATCACTGAAGAGGAAAATGAGCAAATTGAATTTCAATACCAAGTAAATACTGAAAATTATGCATATATTAATCCAATTGAAGGTACACAAGCAAATAAAAAAATTGCTTTGCTTACATATGATGATGCTCCTGATCAACATGCACTTGAGATTGCAGAATCTTTAGTCGACCTAGATGCAAGAGCTATTTTCTTTGTTAATGGTATGTACCTTGAAGATGATGAAGGAAAAGAAACAATCAGAAAAATCTATGATATGGGATTTGAAATTGGAAATCATAGTCAGACACACGCCAGTCTACCAGATATCAGCGAAGAAGAACAATATGATGAAATCGTTAAAACCAGTGATTTAGTAGAAGAAGCTACTGGTGAACGACCTCGATTTTTCCGAGCGCCATTTGGTTCAAATACTGATTATTCAACTGAACTAGCTCATGAACAAGGTATGGAATTAATGAATTGGACTTATGGATATGACTGGAATGCAGAATATCAAGATGCAGATGCACTTACGGATATCATGCTTAATACCAATTTGTTGGTATCGGGATCTAATTTATTAATGCATGATCGACAATGGACAATGGAAGCTACGCCTGATATTGTTACAGGCTTACGTGAGAAGGATTATGAAATAATTGATCCTGCCCTTATTAAATCAGTAAACAATGAAAGTGAGGATTTTGAATTATGAATTTGAAAAAGAAAATTATCATAGGAACTTCAAGTTTAATTACTTTAGTTTCCTTAGCCCCTTCAACTGTTCTTGCAGATGAAAATTCTGATCAGCCTAAAGAAGGAGAAACAAAATTTTTAACACTTTCTCAAGAACCAATTCTATCTGTTCCTGAAGAATTCCCTAGTCAATTCAAATATGACAGCGGTGTTGATATTGACTATCCAGAAGATGGAGTTAAAGGGATTTTCGTAACAGGCTACTCTGCTGGCGGCTCTAAAATGGATAGCTTAGTTAAAATGTTAAATGAAACGGAATTAAATTCAATGGTAGTAGATGTGAAAGATGATAATGGAAATATGATGATGCCACTTGGATCAGATAATGAATTAATCAATCAGTCTACCCAAAACGTTGTAGATCCTGAAGAGTTTATGAATACTATGGAAGAAAATGATATTTACCCTATCGCCCGAATTGTGGTCTTTAAAGATACTAAATTAGCAAACGATCGCCCAGATCTATCATTCACCGATGAAAACGGAGAGGTTTGGCAAAATGGTGGTAATGAAAGTTTTGTTAATCCTTTTGAAAAAGAAGTCTGGGAATATAATGTTGAAGTAGCTAAACAGGCCGCAAAATTAGGATTCAAAGACATTCAATTTGACTATGTTCGCTTTCCTGAAGGATTTGAAAATCGAGATGAAGAATTGACTTATTCTCGAGGCGATTATGCGGAAAGTGATTTGAATAATACAAAACAACGGGTTGAAGCAGTAACTGACTTTGTTGCATATGCTAGACAAGAACTACAATCGTATGATGTAGATGTTTCCGTAGATATCTTTGGTTATGCTGCAACTCTAGAGGAAACACCAGGCATTGGTCAGAATTTCTCTCGTATCGCAGAGAATGTAGATGCTATTTCTTCAATGATCTACCCTAGTCATTGGGGAGTTGGTTCTTTAGGTATAGATCGCCCAGACTTGGAACCGTATAAAGTTGTAGATAATTATATGGAATATGAAAATGATATTTTTGAACAATTAGGTGATAAGGCTCCAACTTCAAGACCATGGTTACAGGACTTTACGGCTTCTTACCTTGGTTCTGGTTATTACAAGCAGTATGGCGCTGAAGAAGTTCAAGATCAGATTCGTGCATTGAATGAACATGGAATAAATGAATTCCTGCTGTGGAATGCTGGAAATGTATATTCTGAAGATGTTCAATATAGTTTTGATTAAATAAAAAAGGAAAACGTAGAGCTTAGAAGATTAATTTCTTCTCTGAGCTCTACGTTTTTTTATGCAATAGATAAAATTTCTGTTGTATCTAATAAAATCAGATAAGTTTCTTTAACCGGTCTTTTCAAAATAGATTCCAATGCTTTTCTATAAAGTCTTAACTGACCACTGTATTTTTCAAGCATAGTTTTTGCTGGATCTTTATACCGACTTAACTGATCAGTTTTGTAATCAAAAAGGACTATCCCATCATCTTCTTCTATATATCCATCGACAATACCGTGAATCAAAATGTGATCTTTTTCATTCTCCATATCTAAAAATAATTCTCTTGCTTCCAAAATTAAAGAAAATGGAACTTCTCTTTTTGTTTGGTTTGCTGATTTAATGACTTTGTGCCCGAAATCTGTCTTAAAATAGCGAACTAGCTGATCGATTCTGATTAAAGCCGCCATTTCTTTAGTAAGAACTTCTTTTTTCACGAGGTTTTCTATATGTTTTTCTATTGATGATTCTGTTGGATATTCGGACAAGTCTAAAGATTGCAACACTAAATGAGTAGCTTGACCAATTTCAGGTGCTGTTGGTTTAAGAACTTCGGATATAAATGAAGGTCTTTCCAACTGATCTTCAACATATCTATTTGGCTTTCTAGGATATGTTACATCTATTTTCATCATTTGTCCATCATTAGGCTCTTCAAACAACCTCTTAATTTCTGATACAGATTGATAACTTGTCGTCATCGTAGCAACTTGATGAGTATAAGACATATTAATCAGATCTACTGCTTTCACAACTGCTTGTTTGGTTTGAGCATCTTCATTCAACTGCAACTTTTTGGTTTTAAACTTTTTATACCACATTGTTTTCTCTTTACTTTGCAGCTTTAGTAAATTTGCTTCCAAATCTGCATGATTAAAAAATGATAGAGTGAACCTTACTGGATGGTTGGTAATTTCTTTATTTGAATTTGTAAGCCAGCTGTCGTAATCCAATGAATGGTGACGTGCTAAAGCAAGCCCTATCCAACTCATATAACTTGAAGATTGTAACCTGATATCAGCTGGTAAAACAGAATTATTATGACCCGTAACTGTTCCCCATTCTCTTAAAGCTGTTTCCTTATCTTTATAGGAACCAACTAAAAATAGTTTCTGTTCTGCGCGAGTTAGAGCAACATATAAAACGCGCATTTCTTCTGATAAAAGTTTATTCTTTTTATGTGTTTTCAATACTTTTTCAGGTAATGTTGTGAATTTCCCATTTTGAAAATCAGCAGATTCAGAAATTTCTTTATATTCAGCACCTACACCAAATTTTTCATCAAATATATAGGACTTTTTAAGATCTGTCTGATTAAATTTCTTGGTCATATCTAAAATAAACACGACTGGAAACTCCAATCCTTTACTAGCATGGATTGTCATTACTCTGACAGAATCCTCTCCACTACTAATAACAGAAGGTTCTGCAAGATCTTTATCTTTTTTCTGCATTTTCTCAATAAAACGAATAAATTGGAACAATCCTTTAAAACTAGTTTTCTCATAAGAAGCTGCTCGTTCATATAAAGCATGAAGATTTGCTTTTCGTTGTTTTCCTGAACTCATTCCGCCTACATAATATAAAAAGCCAGTATCTTCATAAATAGTCCAAATGAGCTTGACGATTGCTTGGCGTCTAGCTAATTCTCTCCAACGTTCAAGCATATCCAAAAATTCATTCAATTTGAGCTGTAAACGTCTATTACTTGGATCTATTTCTTCTTGCTCAACAAATTCCAGTAAAGATTCATAGTAGCTAGAAGTGGCATTCATCAATCTGATTTTTGTTAATTCAATCTCGTTGAGTCCAACTATGGGAGACCTTAGTACAGCAGCTAATGGAATATCCTGCCATGGATTGTCAATAACATTCAGTAAAGACATCATGATACTAATTTCGGTCGTTCTAAAATAATTCTGTGTATCTTTAATTGCAGTTGGGATATCTAATTGTTTGTTAAATACATCTTGAATGACAATATTATTTTTTTTAGTAGGTGTCAGCAAAACAATATCACCAAACTGAATCGGTCTAGTCTGATTCAGCTTTTTATCAAAAATCTCAAAACCGTTGTTCTTTAGCTCAAGAATTTTTTCTCCAACCATCAGCAATTCGCCTTCAGTTTTAGAATCAATTTGAAATGTTTCAGATGAATCTTCAAAGTCAGATTGTTCGGTTAATTCCGTCTCTTCTTGTGTCTCTTTTTCATATATCAAAATTTCTGTTTCACACTGTAAGTCTGCCGGGAAATCTTTATACCCTTGTACTAAACGTGCCGAATTATCATAAGAAAGATTGCCCACTTCTTTATCCATCAATTGAGAAAAAATATAATTGGTAAAATCAAGCACATGCGCATTGGATCTGAAATTCTCTGCTAAAATAATTCGCTCGCCTTCTATTCCAGAAGCATAGCGTTCGTATTTGTCGATAAATAAATCAGGATCAGCCAAACGGAAAGCATAGATAGACTGTTTGACATCTCCGACCATAAATTGGTTTCCTTCTTCAGTATAATCATGTGTGAGCCATTTTAAGATACTTTCCTGTAGAAAATTGATATCTTGATACTCATCTACCATAACTTCTTTAAAACAGTCTCGGTAGTAATTAGACGCTTCTGATGGAACAAGTTTTCCCTGAACTTTTTGTGTTAAAATTTCATAGGTCATATGCTCTAAATCATTGAAATCAAGAAGGCGTCTTTCGTATTTATGCTCCTGAAAGGCTTGAGAGAATAATTTAGTAACTCTTGACATCTCTTTTACCAAAACTTTAACAGATTGGATAAGTTCAACTTGACTTTCTATAGACATATTAAAGTATTCTTCCTGAAGCCTAAGGTAAGCTGATTTAGCTTGGTCTCTAAAATTTTTCATCTCGCTTGCTGCTGCTTTTATATCATCAGGGGTAGTTTTCTTCCTCGGAGCACTCCAAGTCTTAAACTTAAATGACTGTATGGCTTTGAAAGCATCTTCGAGCCTATCTTCAGTAATGTAACCTCTTATTAATTTAAAGTGAACACTTTCGTCCTCTAAAATATTAATTAATTTCTCCAATTCACTGTCTTGGTAACCGATTGAAAGAGCATTTCCATTGAGTTCAATAAAGTTATCAATAATTTGTAACATTTGCGGTTTTGCTAATTTCTTATAAAGTTCACTATCTGATAGCTGACCATCAGGAATAGTATATAATTTAGTTAAATCAGATAACCATCGATCAGGGTCCGGATTTGATCTGGAAAAATTATATAATGAAAATATCAGTTCAGTTAGACCATCATCAGTACGATCATTAGAATAGGTTTCAGCTAAAATTTGAAACATGGAGTCCTCTTCTCCATACAATTTCTCTCTTAAGTCATTCCAAACTTCTTCTTTCATCAAGATATTTTCAGTCTCATCTGTTAATAGTCGAAATACAGGATCTAAATCAATCAAATAATAGAAACGTCTAATCACCTTTAGACAAAATGAATGGAGTGTTGAAATATTTGCTTGGTTTAGTAAAGGTAACTGTTGAACTAAATGTCGCCTTAATGCCGAATCTTTTGTTTGATTTATTTCTTTCTGGATGGCTCTTTGTATTCGTTCTTTCATCTCTCTAGCGGCAGCATTTGTATACGTAACGACTAGTAGTTCATCCACACCAATACCTTTTTTAATTTTTTCAATAACGCGTTGAACGAGAACGGTCGTTTTTCCTGAACCAGCAGATGCGGATATCAAAAGATTTTTCCCGTCATCGTGAATTGATCTCCATTGACTTTCAGTATACAGGCTATCTTTAGGTTTCTCAGGTATTCGATTCATTTATATTCCTCCTCTCCAGGCAGAATCAGTTTTTTAGAAATTTTTTCAATTAAACTAGGTTTATCAGATATTGTTTCAAAATGACGATAATTGTTTTCATCAAGTAAAACATCAAATTGGGAGATTGCTTTATAAGGTCCTGCAACAGAAGGTGTAAATCTCCTTTTTTCCATAAAAGGCTGTAATTCATTTGCACCTGACAATATTTTATTACCAGCATCTGTGATCAGTTTTCGATTATGCTGAAATAAAATCTCTAACTCTTCTGCAGTCATTAATCCTCGCCCTTTTAACAATCCACTTTTTAATTGATTAATAGGATAAATTAAAGAATGATTACCAGCTTCTAGTGATAAATCCAGATTGCTCAAAACTGTATCATCGTTGATGGCTAGTCCTGTTAGTTTAAATTCTTTAAGTAGTTCTAACATCCAGTCTTCAGGATTTCTTTTCTTTGGCCTAACGTATGGATTTTGGACCTGAGCATAAAAAGCTCCAGCTGGTTTAGCTTTTTTGCCAAATAATTCTGGAGAGAATTCGATCGCTGTATCTAAATAGGTAATCATCTGCATCATTAATCCATAATATAATTCATCAAATTTAAAATTATGTTGACTGGATTTGTAGTCAACTATACTCAGATAAAGTTGCTCATTGATTTCCATAGTATCTAAACGATCAATTTTTCCTCGGACATGAAGTTTACCGCCATTTTTCATAGGAAAAGATAAACCAGGTATGCCATTTGCAGTACCAATTCTACCAAATAAAACTTCTGATTTTTGAGGAGTCAATTTACTGCGTCTATTATGATTGCTTATTGCCCACATCATTTTTTTTACAGTTTTACTTAATTGATTTCGGATAAATTTCATTCGGTTAGACATAGACAAGAGTCTAAACTGATTCTTATCATACAACTTTTCTAATACCTCATCAGTCAATAGAGACAGATTTTTATCATTCAACTCTTCTAACCGGATATCTCTTTCAATAATCGTTTTGAAAATACTATCAAGAGCATCATGATAAAAATTACCGGTTTCCATTGGTGTAAGCTCCTGAATGGCCCTTTCTCTTAATTTCAAACCATATTGAAGAAAATGACTGTACGGATCTAAATAAAAACTTTCTAACTGAGATACAGATAAATAAAGGTCTTTACCATATAGATTTTCAGCAAGTTCCGGAGGTAAAGGAACCGGTATATTCTTATGTTCCAGACTGTAAAAAACACGATTCTCAAATAAATTATCGTAATCTCTCATTTTATTATAGAGCAACAACCAGAACATATTAGGCAGGGTATCTCGATCTATCCCTTCTCTCAAAACAGTTACTAGTTGACCAATGGTTTGCTTTCTGGAACCTATAAAAGATAAATTTGTTTCAATCGTTTCATCTAGAACCAGATGACTATCTGCAAGCTTTTTTTGAACCTGAATCATTAAATGATCTGATATTCTCTGGATATATGGGCTTATTCGATTATCTGTTGTTCCGTCTTGTTGAACCGGATAACTGAAAATCAGTTTATTTGATGCATTACTGAAAGCCATATAAGCAGCTAATGGTTCAGCAGCTAATATGGATTGCGAAGAAGGTGCCAGAAATTTATCAATTGGAAGATCACCTTGTAACGTTTCTCGGTCTTCATCCGTCAGTACAGATTCGTTCTCTCGATTTAATGGTAAACTATTGTCAGTCATTCCTAAAATAAAAACAACCTTTTTTGTATTTACACGAATTTTATCAAAATTTGTAAACATTATTTGATCAAGACTTGGTGGAACAATACTATAAGTTGCTTGTTCAAACCCTGTTTCCATAATCGTTAAAAAAGAATCCATATCCCACTCATCATTTCCAAGCACATCTACAAACTCATCTAAAAGTCCAATGAAAGTTTCCCAGACTTGTTCGTGTTTTCTTGCCTCGACAAGATCTCCTGCTGCTATAGCTTGATCACGCCAATAAGCAATTTGTTTATCTATTCCATTATTCACAATAAATTGATATAGTAATCGGGCAACATCCTGATTAGACTTTGCTTTTTGTATCTTTTTGAAGAAAGGAAGCAGTATATTTCTTACGGTTTGTCTGACCTGATTTGAAATAGCTTGAATCTGCTTATCTGCGTCTAATTGTGCCTCTACTTCTTCTAGTTGATAACGTGCATATATCCATTCTTGGTCTGTTGTCCAGTCACTACCTTCATAACCGTAGGCCAAAATTACATTTTCGGTTAAATCGACTTTATATCTCCAGTCGATGTTTGCTTTTTTATAATAATCTATTCTAAGACTTTCTTCTTTAGGTACAGCATCAACTTTCTGTGGAATAAACAACTCTGTTCTTAAAAAACGCATAACATCTTCATAGCGCCAATGTCTTTTTGCAATCAAGAAAAGACTTTGAACAAATTCAACTAAAGGATGTCCAGACATTGAGTCAGGTTCATCAATAAATAAAGAAAGTTCACTTTCCTTGAAAACCGGTTCTATTACAGTCTTGTATTCATCAATAGAGCGACTCATCAACATAATATCTTTAAAGCGATATCCTTCAAAAGCAACCATACGTCGAATTGAATTAGCTATATGCATTACTTCGGCTTGTTTGTTTTCAGCTGCCCATATTTCTATACACTCATTCATATTCAAACTGGTTTTACTAGAAGTTCCGATCGTAGAACCGATCGAACTTTCCACCCAATAATTATCTAAATGATTCAGCTCAGCACACCTTGTATTACTTGGTTCCTTTAAGATAATATCATTTAAAACAGGAAGATTTTCTTCTAGTGCATTTTGATAAAGACGATAGTAAGTCATTCCTGTTTCATAGAATAAATGTGTCAATTCAGGAGGTTGTACAGCAAATTTCTGATCCAACACCAATGAGACCGTTACTTGTTTGCATGCACGGATCAGTTCAATAATCAGTTCTTGTTCTTGGGCTGAAAAGCTCTGGTAATGATTAATGTAAATCTTCGTATTAGACATATCTCTGTTTTTGATTTCTTCAATCAACGATCTTATAATATCTTCTTTTTCAATATATTGACCAATCAGATTATCATTAAAAGCTTGAAATAATAAATTTATATCCGCAATTTTCTGTATAAAATCATTACCTGAATGGTTTTCTATTTGTTCCGGTGTAAAGAAGTTTTCTAAATCATCTGAAGTGATTCGGCCATTTCTCATTTCCATAAATAGTGTAGTCAGTTTTTCAACAAAACCCTGCTGCATACTTTCGCCACGAAATATAGTCAGATTTTCTTCGTTTTCTTTTAATAATTTCCTTATCAGCATAGATAATCCGGTTTCAGTTAATTGAGTTTGGTTATAAATTGCTGAATTTTGCAGATAATACCAAGCCAGACGGCTGATACTAAATACTTGAAGAGTAATCATGCCTGTATAATCAGTCTTTATTTCTCGTTCGCTTTTCAAAAATTCAAGCACCTTGATTTCCGTTTCAAATTTAATGTGATCAGGAACTAGATAAAAGACTTGGGCAGTTGGATCTGTATCCATCGTTTGCTTCATCTCGCGAATCAATTCAGATTCTTTATCCGTATATGCTCGTCCGATTACAAATTGTAAACTCAAATCAAAACTCCTCTCTACTAGATAATAAAAAGCTATAAAAGCTAAAAAGATAGATACTCTATTCTCTAGTATCTATCTTTTTAAAGAAGTTCTTATTTTTTGCTGGTTAGCATAATGATTTCTACAATAACATCAGTAGCTTTAACCATACTTTCAACAGCAACGAATTCGTAACGACCATGGAAATTTTCTCCGCCAGCGAATAAGTTTGGTGTTGGAAGTCCCATGAAAGAGATCTTAGATCCATCAGTTCCGCCTCTAATTGGTTTGATATCAGGCTCAATATCAACATTGCGCATTGCTTCATCTGCAATTTCTACTGAGCGCATATCTTTTTCAATAACTTCTCTCATATTGTAGTACTGATCTTTTACTTCAACTTTGATTCGATCCTGATCAAATCGATTATTAATCTGTTTTGCAATTGATTGGATCATTTCCTTTTTCTCATTGAATTTCTCTCGACTATGATCACGAATAATATATCCCATACTTGCTTCTTCAACCGTTCCATTAATGCCTAATAAATGATAAAAACCTTCTCTGTCTTCTGTTTTTTCGGGTACTTCATTTTCAGGCAGCATTGAATCAAGTTCAATGGCTAATTTTAATGCGTTGACCATTGTATTTTTAGCAGTACCTGGATGAACATTTTTACCTTGAATTGTTATGTTTGCAGAAGCGGCATTAAAACTCTCATATTCCAGTTCACCAATAGGACCACCATCGACAGTGTATGCAAATTCTGCGTTAAAATGTTCTACATCGAAGCGATCCGCCCCAATACCAATTTCTTCATCTGGTCCAACAGCAATTCTAACGTCTCCATGTTTAATTTCTGGATTTGCAAGTAAATATTCTACAGCACTAATCACTTCTACTATTCCTGATTTATCATCTGATCCTAAAAGTGTAGTTCCATCAGTAGTAATAAGCGTTTGGCCAATATAATTTTTCATATTTGGAAAATCTTCTGGAGATAAAATAATGTTCTGATCTTTATTTAAGATGATTTCTTTACCATCATAATTTTCATGTACTTGCGGATTAATATTTTCAGCATTAAAATCAGCTGTATCCATATGAGCAATAAATCCAACTGTTGGAACTTCCTGATCCATATTAGAAGGAAGAGTCGCTGTTACATATCCATTTTTATCATTATACTCAATATCACTTAATCCGATTTCTTTTAAATCTGCCATTAATATATTTGCAAAATCTATTTGTGATTGAGTTGATGGAACCATAGTACTTGACTCGTCTGAACGAGTATTAATTTTTGCATATTTTATAAAACGATCTACTAAGTTTGTATACATATTGGTCCTTCCTTTTCTGTTTACTATATTGATTCTTTTATTTTACACTAAAAAGTCAGTCATTTCCTGATATTATTTAAAATTAAATACATCTTTTTGCTTTTTGGAAGGGTAAATTTTAAGATCCCAATTTTCTTCTATCTTCCAGTTATTAATGATCTGGTGCATTTCTGAAACGAAAACTGATTCGATATAATGACCAGCATCGATAACATCAACCCCATCTCTTAACATATCCTGTGCATTATGATAAGAAACGTCCCCAGTAATAAAAAGTGTGGCACCTTTTTGTTTTGCATCGAAATAATAGTCAGAACCCGCTCCTCCAAATATAGCCACTTTTTTGTGCAATTTTTTCGGATTTTTACTTGCATACTTCAGACCATTAAGTTCAAGTTCGGACGTAACTTTTGTCAACATCTCTTCAGTTGTAATTTCAAAGGCAGCGATTCTTCCATAACCATAAACTTTATTTTCGTTTTCAAGAGTATAAAGATCATAAACAGGTTCTTCATAGGGATGGGCGGTTTGTACTGCATTTATTACATTTGTCGTTAACTGACGAGGGAACATCACTTCAATACGAACTTCATTGACGATCTCTTCTTTTCCTATCTTTCCAACAGTAGGATCTGACCCTTTTTGCGGAGTGAATCTGCCTTGTCCTTTAATACTATATGAAACATCTTGATAGTCTCCTACTTCACCAGCTCCAGCAAGATGTAATGCTCTTCTAACTTTTTCAACATCTTTTTCAGGAACATATACAGCTAATTTTTTATAACCTTCACGGTAAGTTGGAAAAACTATTTCTCTGTCTTTTGGAAGACCTATAGCATCAGCTAACCAGTCACTCATACCGAAGTCAGCAGCGTCTATATTCGTGTGAGCAGAAAAAACAGCTATATCTGATTTAATTAAATCAATATATTCACTCCTGCGGGGATTCTCAGTATTCAATGACTTTAATGGTTTGAAAATAGCAGGATGATGAGTAAAAATTAGATCAACTCCTAATTCCTGAGCTTCCTGAATTGTATCGGCATCAACATCAAGAGCAATCATGAGCTTATTAACTACTTTATCTAATGTACCAAAAGAAAGGCCAATAGGATCCCATTCTTCAGCTAGATATGGAGGTGCAAACTGCTCGATTCGTTGAATAATATCTTTAACTTTTACTTGGGTCATTTTATCATCTCCGTGATTTGATCAATTTCCTGATCTAACCTGTTTAATTTAATTGAATTCACTTCTTTAGACTTTTTTAGTTCTTCTTTAATATAAAAGAGTTTTTCTAACTCACGAGTCCATTTCAGCTTGAATATCGAAGAAGAATTCATAAGTAAAACAGGTCCAAAAGTTAATTCTAGTTCACTATATTGAATAGTTTCATCAGTTGGAATCGCTACAATGATCTCATAGATTTTATCGTTTTCTTCTAAAATTTCCTCGTTTATGATTTTGTACTGATTATTCATCAAGAAAGTTCGGAGTGTCTTTTCGCCTACATTTGGCTGTAGAATCAGTTTTTCTTTTCTGGAAAGTACTTCATTATTTACTCCTCGCTGTAAAATATCGCGAATCAGAGTACCACCCATCCCGCAAATGGTAACTGTATCGATTCTATCATCTGAGTGAATGACTTCCAAACCGTCTCCCAATCTAACTTCAATTTTATTTTCAAGTTTTCTATACGAAACTTCTTTTTTTGCTTTATTGTAGGGACCTTTTACTACTTCACCAGCCACTGCCCAGTTAATTAACTTTTTCTGAGCCAGTGCACAAGGTAAATAAGCATGATCAGAACCAATGTCAGCTAATCTTGCTCCGGGTTGTATGTATGCCGCTACTTGTTCTAGTCTTTTAGATAATTGTATCGATTCCATCCTGCACCTCTTCTTAATTCTTATATTTCTCATTTTAACAGCTTCCACTAGCAGAATAAAAGGAAATATGTAATAAAAGACCCACAGAAGAGAATTCTCTTCTGCAGGTCCTGTTAAAAACGTGATTGTTAGGAAAAATAAAGATTATTCAGAATCTTCATCTTTGTCTTCGCCGATCACTTCTGGTTCTGGCATGTCATCTGATGTTTCAGTTGTTTCTTCTTCAACTGCATCAGGAGCAGAAATTGAAACAACAGTTAATTCAGCATCAGTCAATAGTGTAGCACCTTCTCCAATTTCAAGATCACTTACACTAATAGTATCACCAATAGTAAGCGATGATACATCTACTGTATAGTCAGAAGGAGCTTCAGCTGGCGCAACTTCAACTTCTAATTCAGAGATTGATTGAGAAACATAGCCTTCTTTGATTTCGTCTTCCCCAGAAATATAAACTGGAATAGTCATATGAACTTTTTGACCTTTAGTAAAGGATAATAAGTCTACATGATACAAAATAGGTTTGATAGCAGCTGTTTTTAATTCTTTAACAAAAACATGATAAGTTTCTCCGTCAACTTCAACGTCGAATACTCCGTTAGCCCCTACCTTACGCAAAGTGTCTTCCAATTCTTTCTGATTTAACAATACAGGCACAGTTTCCAATTCTTTACCATAGATAGCTGCGGGTACTAATCCCTCAGTTCTTGCTTTTTTCGAAGCTGATGTACCTGTTTCAGTACGCTTAGTTGCTTTTAATTTCATTAATTTCACCTTCCGAATATATATTAAATAAGTAAGATACTTATTTTCTGACGTTTACTATATAATTATACCAAATATAGGGGATTAAAGCAAAAGAAACCACCAACCGCTGATATTCTCAATCTATATTTTAGTATCATTAAATAGTAAAAGGCCACTTTAAAGTGGCCTTTATTCATTATTAGATAATTTGATTTATTCTAGGAAGTCTTTCAACTGTTTTGAGCGACTTGGATGACGAAGCTTTCTAAGTGCTTTCGCCTCTATCTGCCTGATACGTTCTCTAGTTACACCGAACACTTTACCTACATCTTCAAGTGTTCTCTGACGTCCATCATCTAACCCGAAACGAAGTCTCAATACATTTTCTTCACGATCTGTTAATGTATCTAATACATCTTCTAATTCACTTTTTAATAGTTCATAAGCAGCATTATCAGCAGGACTAGTTGCTTCATTATCTTCTATAAAGTCTCCCAGATGCGAATCATCTTCCTCGCCGATTGGTGTCTCAAGAGATACCGGTTCTTGAGAGATTTTTAAAATATCTCTAACTTTTTCAGTCGGCAAGTCCATTTCTGCTCCAATTTCTTCAGGTGTAGGCTCTCTTCCTAAATCCTGAAGTAATTGACGCTGGATACGGACGAGTTTATTGATTGTCTCAACCATATGAACTGGTATACGAATCGTTCTTGCCTGGTCAGCAATTGCACGGGTTATAGCTTGTCTAATCCACCAGGTAGCATAAGTTGAAAATTTGAACCCTTTTTCATAATCAAATTTTTCAACAGCTTTCATTAATCCCATGTTACCTTCTTGAATTAGATCTAAAAAGCTCATTCCACGTCCAACATAACGCTTAGCAATAGAAACAACCAATCGTAAGTTGGCTTCCGCTAATTCTTGTTTAGCAATAATGTCTCCATTTTCGATTCTTTTTGCTAAAGTTATTTCTTCTTTTGCGCTTAATAGGTCTACTCGACCAATTTCTTTAAGGTACATTCTAACAGGATCATTTATTTTAACACCAGGAGGAGCAATCATTTCTTCTTTCTTAGCTTCTTCAACGACTTCTTCTTCTTTGTCTAACTGTTTTGCTAGAGGGTTACCGTCTTCGTCAACGACTCCAACACCCTCATCTTCGAATTTCTGAATCAAATTATCCATTTGATTTTTTTCGAGTTCGAAAGGCTCAGCTAGTTTATCGGTTAATTCAACATAAGAAATTGTCTGTTCCATTTTCTTTTTCGTTTCTTTAATCAATTCCTTTACAGCTGCTTCATATTTTTTGCTTGGTTGAACATTATTTACTTCTTTTTTAGTTTTGGCCATAAAATAGTATGCCTCCTGCTTTATGCTTCTTTCGCAGCTTTTAGCTGGCGATTCAAGTTAATGATTTCAATAGTTAAAAACTGTTGTTTCTGTTTGTCTCCAGTTCTTTCTGCCTCTTTTAATTCTTCTCTTTTCGCTTTCAGCTTAGCTTCTACCGGTGATCGATTAGATATTACATCAATATAATCTTCTATTTCTCCAGTTACCAGCTCTTCTCCTAGATCCATCCACAAAATTTCTGTGGCTTTTTTCTTATGTTCCGGATCTTTAATAAAATCCAGAAAAGCTTCTACATTGTTCTCACCTTTGTCTCTAAAGTATGATTCATATAACAGATATAGAATTTGGTAATGTTCGTGTGGAAAAGTAAATTCAGTTGGTAAGTTCTGCAATGTATACCATACCTCATCATGGTAAAAAAGTCTATTCAGCAGCATTTTTTCTGCTTGTTCCACAGAACTTTTTTTTGGTTTATTCTGTCGAGTAATCTGAACAGAATAAGCTTCATTTTGTCTGTCGGTTTTTTGTTGTTTTAACTGTTTCGTACGATTTTTTTGATT
Organism: Marinilactibacillus piezotolerans; assembly: GCF_900114235.1. Taxonomy (GTDB): domain Bacteria; phylum Bacillota; class Bacilli; order Lactobacillales; family Carnobacteriaceae_A; genus Marinilactibacillus; species Marinilactibacillus piezotolerans. The sequence goes on from NZ_FOSJ01000024.1 coordinate 30,872, forward strand.
TTCAAATGCATGTTGTTGAAACTGTTCTTTTAAAGTATCTTGGGTTACTTTAAATTCTTGAGCAAGTTGATTGAAATAAAGCTCCCGTTCTACCGGAGAATTAACAGTTGTCATTTTTTTCAAGACTTGCTCAATATAAGAAAGACGCTCACTTTCATTTTTCAAGTTTTTACCGTTTCGGTAATACTTCATCAGAAAACTCATAAGTGTGTCTCGACCATGTAATAGAAAATCTTTATAGGCTTCTTTCCCTCTTGACTTGATGTAATCATCAGGATCCAATTTTTCTGGGAAACTAGTTATTTCAATTGTAAAATGAGTTTGATCAGTAAAATATTCTGTGGCACGTTTGGTCGCTTCCAACCCAGCTTGATCTCCATCATAAGCAATAACAACTTTATCTGTTACTCGATCCATCTGCTGAATTTGCTCATGAGTTAAACTTGTCCCCATTGAAGCAATCCCATTTCTAATGCCCGCTTGCCAGGAAGAAATAACATCCATAAATCCTTCAAAAAGATAAACTTCGCCTTCTCTGCGAATAATTGGCCTGGCTTTATCATAATTAAACAAGATTTTACGCTTATTGAATAAATCTGTTTCTGGACTATTTACATATTTTGCTGAATGAAATCCAGGAGTCGTTTCACTGTTATCACCTTCAAATATCCTGCCGGAAAAAGCTACTGTCTGACCTTTGTGATCTCTAATAGGAAATATAATCCTACCAGAAAAACGATCCAGCAACTGACGATCTTCTCTATCAGAAAATAATCCAGTTTCCGATAGCAATGTATTATCTAGGCCTTCTTGATTGTCTAGATACAATTTTAAAGCATTTCGTTGTGGTGGAGAAAATCCGAGTTGAAACTCTTCTATGGTCTCTTTCTCTACACCTCGATCTAAAAGATATTGATAAGCAGCTTCTCCAACTTTTGTATTTATCAAAATATGATGGTAAAATTCTTTAGTCTTTTCATTGATTGCTAGTAATTTGCTGAATTTACTATTTTCATTAGGTCTAGATTGATTTGATTGTTGAATTATTTCCTGATCTATTGGAACATCTGCAATTTCTGCTGACTTAATAACAGCTTCTGGAAACGAAATACCTTCCATTTCCTGGAGGAAACTAAATACATTTCCACCTCTTCCGCAACTAAAACAGTGAAATATCTGTTTCTTTTCATTGACCGAAAACGAAGGTGTTTTATCTTCATGAAACGGGCAATGAGCAAAGTGATTTTGGCCCGATTTTTTTAATTGAACATATTGTGAGACCACATTGACAATATCAGATTTTTCTCTAATTTGTGTAACTGTTTCTTCTGGAATACGAACCAAATCAATGCCTCCCTCACACAAAAATCAGCACAAAATATAAACGATTTAATAAACGAAACTATTAAAAACGGGGCATAATTGCCCTATAATAATCAAACATTAGTATACCATAATCCTATTAAAAAGCAAATTCCCCATCAATAAGATGAGGAATTTTTTTAGCCTATTTTAGTACCATTGGGAACTGGTTCATCTATATTTAATAAGACAACTTCTTTGTCTGAAAGGATGCCACCTATCACTAGTACTTCAGATTTGTAACCTGCAATTCTTAATGGAGGAAAATTAATTACCGCAATGATTTGCTTTCCAAGGAGATCTTGAATATCGTAACGGTCAGTAATTTGAGCAGAACTATTTTTAGTACCTATTTCGTGTCCAAAGTCAATTTGTAATTTATAAGCCGGTTCCCTAGCTTCTTTAAAAAATTCGGCTTTCACTACTGTTCCTACTCTAATGTCTAAACTTTTAAAATGCTCAATATTTGTCATATGAATTTTCCTTTTATTACATGATACCTTACATAATTCACTTACTTAGTCTCTATTCTTTTTGCCAATGACTGTACTCTGCTACCTAATGATGTCCATACGAATTGTGAAATAAGGAAATCAACCATACTATGAACAATCGTTCCAACTCCTACTAGTAAAAATACAGCTAAGAAGAAACCTTCTGAATAGCTTGAGCCCGGAATGAGACCGAAGAAAAACATTGAAACAACTAACATTTCAGCAGCACCATGGAGACATCCGATCGCTAACGAAAAGATCGTACTTTTTAAAGGGGATCTAAGTACTTGTTCTCTGCGGTTAATTAAGTATTTTGCTCCCACATAAGCAAATATGACATGACTCAAAGCACGCAGAACCACTACAATTGGAAAACTAGCCAATAAAAATCCTACAGCTGATCCTAAAGAAACTGCTACGGCTATCCCAGGTGAGAAAAACATAGCTAAAAATATTGGTACATGACTTGCTAAAGTAAATGATGCAGGCTCAATCAATACTTTTATCGGCATAACCATCGGGATTACAATAGCAATCGCAGTTAACAGAGCCGTCACAGTCAATCTTAATGTATTTGTTTTTTTGATAAAAATCACTCCTCAGTGTACTCCTGCGTTTACAGGTGTCTTTACACTAAACAGTATATACGATTTGGAAATTATTACAACTGAAACTTAATAGTAGATTAGATTTTTCTCTTTTAACGCTTCCACGATTTGATCTAATGTAAGCTGGTCTTTCGCAGATATTGTATGACTATGCAGTCCACCGGTTAATTCTGCTAGTAAAGTTGTTTTATTATTTTTAATTTTTTGTATAAATTCATTTGCTTCTAATCTGCTTGATATATTCAGTCCACCAACCATTTCTCCATAAATGGGATGTTCTACAATTACATCTATAACTTCTCCACCATGATCTACAATTAGATAAAGCTCTTCGAGTGTCTGTTCAAAAGTATGCTGACAAACAATTCTTCGCTCTTGTCTTTCTGATGAGTTAGATCTCATAACATACCCTTTTGTGGTAGAAAGAATTTCTTGTCCTTCTGCTCTTAACAAGGCAATATCTCCCACAATAACCTGGCGACTGACATCGAACTGTTCTGCAAAACTCCTGGCTATGATTGGCTCATTAGCTTCTTTTAAGTTAGATAATAATGTAGCTCGTCTTATTTCTGCTTCCATCCCACTGCCTTCTCTCTGTATAAAGATTTATCTTTAGTATACTATATAGTTTTATAAAATAAAAAGTACAGCCAGCAATTCCTTATGAATAGATAGCAAAAGAATTGCTGGCTGTATAAATAATGATGTTACAGAATATTTATTGAGCAAACTGAGCATCGTAAAGACGTTTATATGCCCCTTCTAACGCCATCAGCTCATCATGTGTTCCCTTCTCTTCAATACCGTTTTTCGTTACTACGACGATACGATCAGCATTTTTGATTGTAGCAAGTCGATGAGCAATAATCAAAGTTGTTCGACCTTCAGACAGTGAATCCAATGCTTCTTGAATTGCTTGTTCTGTTTCAGTATCTAAAGCAGAAGTTGCTTCATCAAGAATTAAAATAGGAGGGTTTTTTAAAAACATTCTGGCAATTGAAAGTCTTTGTTTTTGGCCGCCAGATAATTTCACCCCGCGTTCTCCTATTACTGTATTCAATCCATTTGGCAAAGTGCTGACAACCTCTTCTAGATTGGCTAATTTTACTGCCATACGAACTTGTTCATCATTAGCAGTCAAATCACCATAAAGAATATTTTCCTTGATTGTTCCTGGAAATAGAAATACATCTTGTTGTACAACCCCAATTTGTTCTCTGAGAGATTGTACCTTTATATCATGGATGTTATGCCCGTCAACTTCAATACTTCCTGAATCAATCTCATAAAATCTTGGAAGCAGATTACATATAGTGGTTTTACCAGCTCCACTTGGCCCAACAAAAGCAATGGTTTCTCCTGCTTTAATTGAAAGATTGACTTGATCTAATATCGGGTTATGTTCTTCATAACTGAAAGTTACATTTTTATAGTCAATATTACCAATTAATGATTCTACATCTATCGCATGCAAGGAGTCTTGTATTTCTGGTTCACGGCTAATTTCTTCCTGAAGTCTTCTAAACCCGGCAATCCCTTTAGGATAGCTTTCTATCATAACATTGACTCTTTCAATAGGACGAACCAGATTTGAATTTACCCTTTTTACATTAAATATCCACTATTGCATGTAATTAGAAAACCTGTATTCGTTAATTCCTCATTTTTAGCAATTATGTTTAAAAATAGCCATGCAAATAAAACGCCCATATGCGCGTTTTAAAAAATTATTCAGTTTATTCATTCACAGTAAAGATAACTGATTCGAACGCTTTTCTACTTTGTAAAAGTATCTGATACCTACCGTATCAAACGAGAGGATTTTAGAGATACCTCGTATGAACCGATAAAGATAGAACTTTATTTTCTTTCGTTTGTTTGAAGGTCGTGCCCGTGCTAAGACTGTTTGTGTATGGTAGTTACTCTTTTCAATGGCCAACGAATAATGCCCAACAAGACAATTCATCAGTGTATACAGAATGCGTAATGAACTGACCGTCATTGTTCGCGTTTTTTCTAATTGAAACTCTTCCTTTTGAACACGAAAGAGTTCTTCAATTCGCCAGCGAGTAATATAACTTTTCAGAATTCGAAGGACATCGTCCTTCCCATTGATGGAGTGATTCGTTAATAGTTTCATTGGCTTTTCGCCATAGCCATAGACAACAACCATATTAAGAGGGGAATCTTTTAACACAGGCAACTTAACTTTAATATGACTAACCTTTAATTTATATTCATCACCTTGAATTTCCGTCTTAAAGTTGATTTTTCCTTTCCGACGATGCGCTAAGTCAGGGACTTTCACGCGACGATTTCTATGTAGTAAATAACGATTATCCTTTAGTCGCGTAATGAAGTGATGGCCGATATCTTGGACATACTCATATATCGTATTGGTGTCATAACCACGATCCATAACGAAAGTAGCCTTTTTCTTTCCTAAAAACGAAGTGACTGTATTAAAGCCTTTGGCTATTTCAATATTTTGACTGTGAAAATCTTTCTCCTTGGAAGAATACAAATGATTATACAGAGGCAAGGGATGTTTCGTTTTCAGTGTAGCCATTGAAAAATTGATTGTAGGATAGCCTTTCTCTAAAACATTCTTTGACCCATCACGGACTAAAGCTAAATGTTCCATCTTTTCGGCATAAGGTTTAACAATTTCTGATTCATCAACGATAACCAAAGGGTTATCCGGTATAGATGTTCTTAAGCCATTTAAATAATTATGATGGAGCTCTTTCAAGTCATTCTCTTCAGAAGCATTACGAGATAAGCGTTTAATGGTGTACTGCAAGTCAATATTTTCTTCTAACGCTCGTGCAATATCTGATAACAGGGTATTTTGAGCCTTAGACATGCCATATAAAATATCACTGTAAAATTTCTTTCGTGGTTTAGAAAGACCTTCGGTCAGTTTTTCTAAAAAAGTGATTAAACTTCGCTTTGTTTGATAAATTTCTGTAGAATTCATGGTAAAATAACCTCAGTTCCTGTTTTGTTTTTTTGTTTTGTAGTGATTCAATTATAACAGATAACAGGATGAAATTAGTCCACAGATTTAAGCTGTGGACTGCTCAAAAGCCCGAGGATACCATGTTTTCCACATGTGTATACCTCGGGCTTTTGTCACCGTTCAGGAAATCATAAAATTTTGGGTAAATTCAAA
>NZ_FOSJ01000042.1 GCF_900114235.1 Marinilactibacillus piezotolerans
AAGGGAGTCACGCTGTGTAACGAGTTATTTGCGTTGGATAAGTCCCTCAAGGACTTATCTGTTAGCGAACGGTATGATCAGCGCTTAGAACTAGTGAAGCCAAAGCTTGAGGCGTTTTTTGACTGGTGTGAATCCCTAACTGCGCATGGCAAACTTGGCACAGCGATCAACTATGCGCTGAATCAGAAAGAGCGAATGATGAACGTTCTGAAGGACGGCCGTCTCGTGCTATCCAACAATCTAGCCGAACGTGGCATCAAGTCACTCGTTATGGGCAGAAAGAACTGGCTGTTTTCAAAATCTTTTGAGGGTGCTCATGCCGTTGCGACTATTTTGAGTCTCGTCGAGACGGCCAAATCCAACGGATTACATCCACGAAAATATCTGGACTACCTCTTAACTTATCTTCCAAATCGACAAAATACACCTTTGGAGGCTTATTTGCCATGGAATCCAAAGGTGCAGATGGAATGTCGCTAGACATTCAGTATATTATACTCTTCGGACATTTCTTATTATAGAGGTGTCCGATTTTTATTTGTAGGTACTCAGCTATTCATCGCTTACGTAGATGTAACGAAGTATCTGGAGCGTATCGGCGACCATTCGGAGAATGTCATCAAAAACATTCAAGAAGCTGTTAAAGCAAATAAAAAACACAATAAAAATCATAATAAAGATGAAAAAGTCTTTTACGATGATGATCTTGTGAAGTTGTTCGAACTAGTCGAACAAAACATTAAAGATGCAGTTGCCTCTTTCTCTAAGGATAGTTATTCACTAGCCGGAAAAGTGTTAAAACGGGAAAGAGATGTGAATAAACTTGAAGACGACATTCGTAGTAAGTTTATTGAGCGATTGAATAAAGGTGTAGGTTTACCTTCAGATGGAATTCTTTTTGTAGATATTGTTTCAAATCTGGAGAGAATGTCCGATCACTCAACCAAAATTGCTAAACATACTTTAGGAATGCGTTACCCATTCCAGAAACAAACAAAAATACCAAAACACGGTTATGTTAGAGAAGTAACAGAATCAATTGAATTACCATAGCCTTGCAATAAAAATAAAAGCAACGTACTTTCCGATTATGGAAAGTGCGGTGCTTTTATTTTATCTGATTGATCAAAGTTCCGATATTTGATACAGTCACTTCAATTAAGTCGTTTTGAGACAACCAGTTCTGCTCATTATCAGGTCTCCCTAATATGACGCCTTTAGGTGTTCCAGTAAAAATCAAGTCTCCGGGTTTTAATGTGATATGTTTAGATAAATAACTGAGAATAGTTGGTACATCGAAAATCATGTCTTTTGTATTCCCGTTTTGAACAACTTGGTTATTAACTTTTAAAGTAACGTTGAGATTGTCTAAATGAGGAACCTCATCTTTTGTGACAATTCTAGGCCCAACAGGTGCAAAGTAGTCTAAAGTTTGTCCAAGCATCCACTGTGAAGATTTTCGCTGTAGTTTACGATCAGAAAAATTATTACCTACAGTATAACCAAAAATATAATCAAACACATTTTCTTTCTGCACATTTTTCATTTCTCGCCCGATTACCACAACCAGTTCAGCAGAATAGTCAACTTGTCTGGCTACAGGTGGAAGTGGTATATCATGTTGATGGGCAGCGAGCGTATTATTGAATTTATTATATAAAATAGGATTAAGTGGTACTTCACCATCCATTTCTTTTACGTGATCCAGATAATTCATTCCCACGCATATAATCTTTTCTGGATTTTGAACCACAGGAAGGAAAGTTATCTGATGGTTATAATCAATAAAATTTTCAAGCTCAATTTTTGAAGACATTAATTGTTCGACTAAGTCTTTAAGCTGAGCCAATTGCTCTGAACTATTATTAATGACCGATTCCATAGTATAATCAGTTTCTTTTTTGAAATAGTTGCTTAGCTTAGCTGCGTTGATCAAACCGTGGGGTGACTCAATACCAAGCTGAATTGTACGAGTCGAAGTTTTCTTATAGTATTGAACAAGTTTCATTGTTGCTCCTCCTGTGAAGCGTTATTATATTCCGTCTAATCATTATAGCGAAAAGAACCTAAATAAAGAATTATAATGAACCAGTCATTGAATTTATCTTGCTCATAGTGTCAGTTTGAAGTATGCTAAAGAGAAAGAATAAGGATATGCAAGACTTAAAAACGGAGGATTCAAATGGCTAACAGAAATAAAAATATCGAAGTAGAAATCAAGGAAACAGCTAATCAGTCAGAATCATTAACAGAGCTTGAAGTATTAGTGAAAAATAAGGTTATCGGAACAGTTAGACAACCCTTAGATGAACAAGTAACTGTCTTGTACAAGGCAGAAAAAGAAATGACAGCTAAAACGATTGATGAAGGCATTCAAATGATTATTGCTGAATATAACCTACACGATCAATAAACTAATTTATCAGCCTTTTTAAAGAAAGTTATGGATTGCCATACTGAAGTGGTTAAATCTGGTGAACGATTCTTTGAGAGGGCTTTTTATTTGGCTTTTTTATCTATAGAGGCTCAATGCCTTTCGATACTATTCAAAAGACGCTCTATGATATGATATAAGAAAGAACTGTTGAGTAATTAACAGAATTAAGGACGTGAAATGAATTGGAAAAAATGGAAAAGTTCGAAGAAAAAATTCCTCATAAAAAAAAGTTGGTTCGTTTGATCCATGTACTGCAGTCAAACTGGCAGCGAGCTGAAGTTACTCAGAGTGCCGCTGAAATGGCTTATTTTTTGCTATTATCTTTATTACCCGTTTTGCTGGTTATCGCAAATATTATTCCATTGCTGCCTATGGCAACTAGCGATGTTTTAAGTTTTATGTCTGATCTGATTCCTGCTGATATTTATAATGTATTGGAACCGACGATTGAAAGTTATCTGCAGAGTGCTAGTGGAGGAGCCGTTTCTTTTGGTTTACTGGCAGCTATCTGGTCATCCAGCAAAGTAATCAATACATTAAGAAATAACTTGAATGATGTTTATGGTGTTGTTCAAGAAAATAATTTTATTGTAGCCCGAATTATTTCGGTGTTAGTCATGATGGCGATTTTAGTTGTTATCGGCTTGACTGTATTCTTATTTGTATTTGGAGAGCAAATTCTCAATATCGTACAAGACTTTGTGGGAATGAGCTTACCATTTATTCAAGAATTTTTGGTTCTTAGATATGTTGTTTTGATGGCGATTTTGTTTGTTGTCTTCTATATTGTCTACCGCTTTGTTCCAAATCACAATCTGACGTTGAAATATTCATATCCAGGTGCGATATTTACTACGATCGGCTGGCTGGCCTTAGTACAAGGATTTTCTCTATATCTCAATCTAGCTGGTGGAGATGCAGTAGCGAATGCTACATTTGGAGCATTCATAGCCTTAATGTTATTTTTGTATCTCTCTAGTATAATTATTTTATTAGGTGGATTACTCAATACGATTATCTTTGAATGGCAGCAGCATAAATCTGTACCAGAATATGAATCAGAGCTGAAACATCAAGAACAGTTCGAAGATACTTCTTGGGAAGGTTATCCTAATGAAGCAGATACAGTAATTATGAAAAGAAAGCTGTACAAAGTTAACCGTTTAAAAGAAGATGAATTAGAGGAAGTCTATGAAAAAAGAGAAACGGAATAAACTAATCGGTATTAAAAGAATGAAAATGAAGTGGCTGTCAGAGCTTGCTTCATTTTTGTTTGCCCTCTTTTTCTTTTAGATCAAATAGATTATAATAGTAAAAGACGATTTCAGCGGGAGGAACAATCTGTAATGAAGTTTTATTGTCATCCAACATGCACAACGTGTAAAAAAGCTCAAAAATGGTTAGAAAAACAGAATATTGCTTATGAATTTATCAATTTAAAAGAAACAGCTCCGGCAAAAGAAGAACTAATCAAACTGATGACACATTCAAACCGACCACTAAAACAATTTTTTAATACGAGTGGACAACTCTATCGAGAATATGAGCTAAAAGACAAAGTATCAGATATGTCGATAGAAGCAGCAGCAGAACTGCTTTCAGAAAACGGTATGTTGATCAAACGTCCCTTAGCTATAAAACAAGATAAATGCACAATTGGATTTAAAGAAAATGAATATGAAGAAGTATGGATATCAGGAGAAAAGGAGAACACAAAATGACAGTTAAATATCATGAGTCAGGGATATGGATCGAAAAAATAGGAGAAAATCATAGAATTGGTTTATCTGAAAAAGGACAAGATGATATTGGTGAGGTTATGTTTGTAGATCTTCCTGAATATGGTACAAAGTTAGAAGCGGGAGATGTGCTATTAGGCGTTGAGGGAGCTAAAGCTGTTACCGAACTGACCATACCAGTAGCTGGAGAAGTGAAGGCAGTTCATGAAGAAGTAGAAGATGAGCCGGAATTACTGAATTCACCTGAAAAAAAAGAGAATTGGATTATTGAATTAAGTGGAGTAGATCAAGCCTTTGTCGAAACATTTTCAAACGATCCCTGGGAAAGTAAAAAATAAGCTTGACATCTAAAGTACAGACTGATAATATAAAAATCACTTAAAACAAATAAATTATGTTAATAGAAGTTAAATGCGATGAAAAGAAGAGTACATCCAAGAAACATTCAAAGAGAGCTGTGATTTGGTGAAAAGCGGCAATGCAGGCGGGATGGAAAATGATCTTTGAGCAGATCAGGTGAATGATAACTCACAAGCTTGGTCCGGATGCATCCGATATCGTGCCGCAGTATACAGATTAAGGAATTGTCTAAGTACTGGATGAGGTGATATACGCGAGTATATGACGAATAAAGGTGGTAACACGAGAGCTGAAGCTTTTGTCCTTTGGAATCTATGATCAGATTCTATAGGACAGAAGCTTTTTTTTTCTGATTTTATAAGTTGAAAAGCAGACAAATGAATAATTTACTCGTTTATCACCACTTTTAAAGGAGGAAGCAGCATGATCGAATTAAAAGAAATCAAGAAAATCTATAAAACCAAACAAGCTGATGTTGCGGCATTAGACAATGTAAATATAGCTATTCAAGACGGAGAAGTTTATGGAATTGTGGGATACTCAGGTGCTGGAAAAAGTACTCTGCTCAGATTGCTGAATGGACTGGAAAAACCGACAAGCGGAGAAGTATCACTTGCAGGAAAAGCATTAAATACTTTGAAGAAATCCACATTACGTAAAGAAAGACAGAAAATCGGGATGATCTTCCAGCATTTCAATTTACTCTGGAGTCGAACGGTATTGGAAAACATTCTTTTTCCTCTGGAGATTGCGCGTGTACCTAAAGCAAAACGAAAACAACGCGCACTTGAATTGATCAGATTAGTTGGGCTCGAAGGAAGAGAACAGGCTTATCCTTCCGAGTTGTCTGGTGGTCAAAAGCAGCGTGTTGGAATTGCCAGGGCACTGGCCAATGACCCTACCGTACTCTTATGTGATGAAGCAACCAGTGCTTTAGATCCGAAAACGACAGAAGATGTCTTAGAGCTTTTGCTTGATATCAATAAAAAGTTGAATTTAACGATCGTATTGATTACTCATGAAATGCAAGTCATTAGAAGGATCTGCGACCGAGTAGCTGTAATGAGTGACGGTAAAGTAGTAGAAGAAGGTCAAGTAAAAGAAGTGTTCAAAAATCCTAGAGAAACGATTACGAAACAGTTCATTCGACAAGATACGAATATCGATTCAGAAGACACCATAACAATTTTACATGAACTGGCTCGGAAATACCCAGAAGGTAAAGTAGCCCGGCTGGTCTTTTTGGAAGATCAAGTCAGAAGTCCTTTTATTTCTAGAATATCAAGAGAATATGATGTGGACATCAATATCATCCAAGGAAGTGTCCAAGAGTCACAAGATACTTCATTAGGCTCATTATACGTGCAGATTACCGGTAGTACTGAATCAATAGAGCAGGCTTTGCAGAAAATTAAAGCGTACCATATAGAAATCGAGGTGATCGATTATGCGTAAAGAAGAGAGTTTTATAGAAATTATACAGTCCTATACGAACTGGGAAGAAGTGGAACCAGCTAAATTATGGACGAACACATTGGATACGCTATATATGACGTTCGCTTCCCTTGTTGCTGTATTGATTCTAGGGTTGATTTTAGGACTGATTCTATACGAGACAAATAAAAGAGAAGGCAAAGTTGCAAAAGCTATTTATTATATTACGACACTTCTTGTCAATGTATTTCGTTCTATTCCATTTATTATACTAATTGTTTTACTCATTCCATTTACACGGGCACTTTTAGATACAATGACTGGCCCTACTGCCGGCCTGCCGGCACTGATTTTATCGGCAGCGCCATTTTACGGCAGATTAGTTGAAACTAGCTTTAGAGATGTAGATAGAGGCGTTATTGAAGCAGCCGAGGCAATGGGTGCCAGTAAACTGGAAATTATCACTAAAGTGCTGATACCAGAAAGTTTGCCATCACTAATCTCAGGAATTACCGTAACAGCTATTTCGCTGATCGGGTTCTCAGCCATTGCTGGAATTATTGGTGCTGGCGGGTTAGGAAATATGGCTTATCTGGATGGATTCCAGCGAAGTCGTAATACGGTAACGCTAGTGGCAACAGTTACGATTGTAGCAATCGTTTTTGTACTTCAAGCTACAGGGGATTTCATCGTTAAGAAGATTGATAAAAGGTAATATCTAACTATTGGAAAAAACTAAAAAATTATTTGGAGGAAAATCAAATGTCAAAATCATTACTAAAGAAAGTTTTATTATCTGCAGGAGCGGTAGCGTTGTTAAGTGCTTGTGGAAACGAAAGTGATTCATCTAACGAGGAGTCTAGCGAAAGTTCAGGTTCAGAAGAAACAACAACTTTAACAGTAGGGGCAACGAACACACCTCATGGAGAGATTCTAGAGTTTGTTAAACCGACACTAGAAGAAGAGGGAGTAGACTTAGAGATTGTAACGTACACCGATTATCCGCTGATCAATCAGGCACTTGCAGATGGAGACTTAGATGCGAACTACTTCCAGCATGTTCCTTATTTTAATGCAGAAGTAGAAGAAAATGGGTATGACTTTGTGAATGCTGGTGGAATTCATATTGAACCAATCGCAGCTTATTCACAACGTTATGAAAGTCTGGAAGACCTTCCCGAAGGTGCAGAAATATTAGTCAGCAGCAACGCACCAGATTATGGACGTATTTTAGAAATTTTACAAGATCATGGGTTGATTACACTTAAAGAAGGTGTAGATATTACAGAAGCAACCTTTGATGATATCGCTGAAAACGAACGTAATCTTGAGTTCCAGTACGACTATGATCCAGCGCTTATGGTTCAATTATTGAATAGTGATGAAGGAGACGTTGTATTTATTAATTCAAACTTCGCAGTAGATAATGGCATCAACCCGGTAGAAGATTCTATCGCAATCCAAAGTGAAGATTCTCCTTATGCCAACATTATTGCCGTACGTTCAGAAGATGCTGATAGCGAAGCAGTTCAAAAATTAGTAGATGTTTTGCATAGTGAAGAAACACAAGATTATATTTTAGAAACATGGGGCGGAGCTGTTGTACCTGTTTCTGAATAATCAAAACAACATTTGGGAAGATGCAAAATATTAATTGTAATATTGAATGGTTCACTTTTTAAAATTAAGCATTTTGACAAAATACTTTTAAAATTTTAGCCAGCTGTTTTCCAAATATGAAGTATGCTATGATTGAGTGAATTAAACATAAGGAGTGAGTTCTATGCCAATCGTTCACGTGGATATGATCAAAGGGCGTACTGATGAACAAAAAAAGGGACTAGTAGAAGATATTGTTAAAGCTGTTGAAACGCATACAGGTGCTAGTAAAGATGCCATAACGGTCATTATCAACGATATTGAAAAAAACAATATTGCAACTAAAGGCCAGTATCAAGGATAGTAGCTTAACCTTTTTGACTCGCTGGAAGTTGTTTCAATAAATGTACTTGAGCTTAAACTCTGTTCAATAAGTAAATAAAGTAATTAAGAAATAGTGCATCTCAGAATGTTTATTCTGAACGTGCACTATTTCGTTGTTTAAGCAAGAGTGAGAAATCGTATGATAATCAGATTTAAGGAGTGTTTACAATGCAATTCAGTTTAAAAAAAGCAGGCTTAATACTGGGACCATCATTATTTTTCCTATTATATTTTATACCTTCCATTACCGGTTTAGAGAATTCGCCGCGAGCAGTACTTGGCGTTACTGCATGGGTAGCAATCTGGTGGATTACTGAAGCTCTGCCTATACCAGCAACGTCACTTTTACCCATTATTTTACTCCCGTTGACAGGTGGAGCAGACCAGGCTACTGCAACAATGGCTTATGGAAACCCTATTGTATTTATGTATATGGGTGGCTTTACCATTGCAATAGCCATCGAGAAATGGAATTTACATAGAAGAATCGCCATGTCGATTATCTCTATTCTAGGAACAAGCAGCAACCGGATTATTTTAGGTGTAGGACTTGCAACAGCCTTTTTATCCATGTGGATCTCAAATGCAGCAACAGCTTTGATGATGCTGCCGATCGCGATTGCATTGATTACAGAAATCAAAGAGAAAAAATTCTTTAATGAAAAATCACTTCAGAACTTCTCAAAAGGATTATTACTGATGGTTGCCTATTCAGCGTCTATTGGCGGACTAGCTACCATCGTTGGTTCAGTTCCTAATGCCGCCTTCGTTGCGGTTGCAAACAGTATGCTTAACCAGAACATTACATTTTCTGATTGGTTTTTGTTCGGGATTATAGTGACAACAGTTTTAATGGTTGTATTATATTTTTACATTACAAAAATCAAGTTTCCAGTTGAACAAAATGGAGAAATTTCTTCGGATTTTGCCAGACAGCAGTTAAAAGATCTTGGACCAATGTCTATAGAAGAGAAAATGGTTTCAGTTATCTTTTGTCTGATTGGCTCTTTGTGGATTTTTGGCGGCTTTTTGCCTTTTGCATTATCTGATACGACGATATCTATGACTGGAGCAGTTCTGTTGTTTATGATTCCGAGTTCAAAAGGTGGCAGAATACTAGACTGGATCGATATGAAACATTTGTCTTGGGGATTACTATTATTGTTTGGTGGCGGCCTGTCATTAGCAGCAGCATTTGAATCTTCAGGGCTGACAAGCTGGTTCGGCGATGTCTTATCTAATCTGGAACAATTTAATTATCTGGTCATCTTAATTATCCTGACAGCTACGATTTTATTCATGACAGAAATCATGTCTAATACAGCAGTATCGAATATGCTGATGCCAATCAGTGTGGGGCTAGCTGCAGGTATTGGGGTAGCGCCTTATGGCATCATGGCAGTGGTAGCGCTGGCTTCTTCCTGTGCTTTCATGCTTCCGATCTCTACACCGCCTAATGCAGCAGTATTCAGTACCAATGAATTAAAAATAGAGGATATGGTTAAAGCTGGATTCTGGATGAATATAGTCAGTGTTGTAGTAATTGTATTGGCCGTTTATTTCCTGCAGCCTATCATACTGAATTTTTAAAAATAAACTATATTAAAAGAGTTCTGAATATCTATCTTTACTTAAAAGGATTATTTGAGTAAAAAGATGTTCAGAGCTTTTATTTTTTACAAAGGATATTTAGTCCAGATGCTTTTAGGTAAAGGGTTTTTAAAAGGTAAATAAGAAAGCGAATGATATATTTACAAAAAATTTACATAAGTTTACATTAAATACACATAAATTCAGTAATGAATCAACATTCAGCTTGTAATATAGGAACCGAGGACAAGATCGACTGTCTATCACATTATTAAATCAAAGGAGATTTAAAATGAAACTTAAGTACGCATCAAAATGGATTATGGCATTAAGCGCAACTGCACTACTGGCAGCATGTGCAGATGGAGGATCTGATTCAGAAGGTACTGGAACAGACGAAGCTTCAGGAGATTTCGATACTTCTGGAACAATTACTGTAGTAGCTCGTGATACAGCTTCAGGTACTCGTGGAGCATTCAACGAAATTACTGGAGTATTAGTAGAAGATGGCGACACTGAAACTGACAACACTGCTCAAAGCGCAATTATCCAAAGTGGTACTCAAGGCGTAATCACTGCCGTATCTGAAGATATTAACGGAATTGGTTACATCTCATTAGGTTCTTTAAATGATACAGTTAAAGGCGTAATGATTGATGATGTAGAACCAACACATGATACAGTAGCTGATGGCACTTATCCAATCGCTCGTCCATTCAACATGGCTTACGGGGAAGACTTAACTCCACAAGCACAAGAATTCTGGGACTTCATCTTTAGTGCGGAAGGTCAAGCACTTGTTGAAGAAGAAGGTTACATCCCTGTAGAACCTGATGCTGCTGCATACGAAGAAGCTGAAGGTATCGAAGGAACAATCAGTCTTGCAGGATCTACTTCAGTAGAACCCGTTGCTACAGTAATCTCTGAAGCATTCACAGAAATTTATCCAGATGTTACATTTGAAATCTCTGCTACTGGTTCAAGTGCTGGGGTAACTGCTGCACAAGACGCAACTGCAGATATTGGGATGGCATCTCGTGAATTGTCAGAAGAAGAAGCTGCTAGTTTAACTGTTGAAGCGATCGCTAATGATGGAATCGCAGTGGTTGTAAATAACGACAACCCTCTAGAAGGATTGACTTTAGATCAAGTTCGTCAAATCTTCGTTGGAGAAATCACAAATTGGGATGACGTAATGGAATAATCTTTATTCCTGCATTGATATGAGATTATCACTTAATAAGTCTCCCCTTGTTATCGATCTTATAAAGTGTGTAGTCAGTAGTCTACAATTAAATAATTTGAAATGAGTAATAGAGGGGTGGAACCGGATTGAGTTCAATTCGGTTCCATACCTTTTTTGCGTGTATATTGTACAGTTTAGATAAGTAAGTGTATAGCGTAGATTTTGTCGATCTTATTGGTTATTATGAACATAAACGTACTTATCTTTACTCTGGAAAGGATGCTTAATATTGAAAAATAGTAAAGAAATGGTTATGAAGGGAATCTTTTTTCTTTCGGCTTGTTTCTCTATAGTTGCACTATTATTAATTGTAATATTTATTTTTGCTAACGGTGTTCCGTTTATGCTTGATTATGGATTTTTCAATTTTATTTTTGGCATGGAGTGGACGCCTACTAATGCACCAGCTTCATATGGAATTTTTCCAATGATTATTGGATCTATCTATGTTACTATAGGCGCTGCAGTTGTCGGGGTACCGATTGGAGTACTAACAGCAATTTTTATGGCAGAATTTTGCCCGTCGTTTTTATATAAAATATTAAAACCAGCTGTAAATTTAATGGCTGCCATTCCTTCAATTGTCTATGGATTCTTTGCTTTGCAGGTTTTCACACCACTGATCAGACAGTATTTTGGCGGAAATGGGTATAGCGTACTTACTGCCTCGATTCTACTAGGAATTATGATCCTGCCGACGGTAATCAGTCTTTCTGAGTCTGCTCTGCGTGCTGTACCGCGTACTTACTATACAGGTAGTGTAGCTTTAGGTGCTACCCATGAAAGAAGTATTTTCAGGGTGTTACTCCCTGCTGCCAAGTCTGGAATTATATCCAGTATCATTTTAGGAATCGGTCGTGCGATCGGGGAAACAATGGCTGTCGTGTTGATTGCCGGAAATCAGGCAATCATACCTGATAGTCTTCTTTCAGGCGTTCGAACCTTGACAACGAATATCGTTATTGAAATGGCATATGCAACTGGTGAACACAGAGAAGCACTAATTGCTACAGCTGTTGTATTATTCGGCTTTATTTTACTGATCAATTCAATTTTTCTTTACTTTAAAAATAAGGAGGCAAAATAGTTATGAGCGCAAAAATCATAAGAGGGTTCGTTTATCTTTCAGCGGCTATAACGTTTGGAATGCTGGGATATGTCATTATCTTTATTCTAATAAACGGAGTAAGATTTCTTACGCCTGACTTATTTGCCTGGAATTCCACTTCCCAAAACGTATCTATGATGCCGGCAATCATTACCACTTTATATGTAGTTGGAGGAACCTTGCTGGTTACAACTCCAATCGGTGTCTTTACAGGTTTTTATCTAGTTGAATATGCGAATCGTAAAAATCCTATTGTAAAAGCTGTTAGTATGGCGACAGACACATTAGCTGCTGTTCCTTCTATCGTATATGGTTTATTTGGTTTTTTATTCTTTGTAACTTTCTTGAGTTTCCGACTTTCTCTGATTGCAGGGATTTTGACATCAGTGATCATGTCGCTTCCTTTAATCATTCGAGCAACTGAAGAAGCCCTGATTTCTACTGGGCGCCCGATTAGAGAAGCTAGTTACGCTCTGGGTGCCGGCAAATTGAGAACGATCTTTACAGTTGTGCTTCCAGTTGCCATGCCGGGAATTCTATCAGGAATTATTTTAGCTACTGGACGTGTAATCGGTGAAACAGCAGCACTCCTTTATACATTAGGCTCTGCTTCTAATATTCCAGGCGGCTTGTTCAGTTCAGGTAGAACACTCGCACTGCACATGTTCGTATTGTCTAACGAAGGGTTCCATGTTGATCAAGCCTATGCTACAGCAGTTGTCTTATTACTGTTTGTCTTAATCCTGAATGGCTTATCTACATTAGTTAGTGCCCGTTTATCTAAAGGAGGAAAATAGATGTCTACACCAACATATAAAATGGAAGTAAAAGACTTGAAATTATGGTATGGAGATTTTCAAGCCTTACATGGATTGGACTTAGCCATTCCCGAGAAAAAAATCACAGCATTTATCGGACCATCCGGTTGTGGTAAATCTACTTTTATTAAATCACTAAATAGAATGAATGACTTGATCGAGACTTGTCGGATCGAAGGAACCATTGAGTTAGATGGTAAAAATATTTATGATCCTAAAACAGATGTCAACCAACTCCGTAAAAAGGTAGGAATGGTGTTCCAACAACCAAACCCCTTTCCAAAAAGTATTTATGATAATATAGCATATGGACCACGTACACATGGAATCAAAAACAAAAAAGAACTAGATGAAATTGTTGAGCGCAGCTTAAAACAAGCCGCAATATGGGATGAAGTGAAAGACTATTTAGATCGAAATGCCCTTTCTATCTCAGGAGGACAACAACAAAGAATCTGTATCGCTAGAGCCTTGGCAGTTGGACCAGAAGTCTTGTTAATGGACGAGCCCACTAGTGCCTTGGATCCAATTTCTACAGCTAAAATCGAAGAATTGGTTTCAGATTTGAAGTCAGAGTATACGATCGTTATGGTCACACATAATATGCAGCAAGCTTCCCGTGTCTCTGATGAAACAGCCTTTTTCTTGAATGGTCATATCATTGAACATGGTGATACCCGTAAAATCTTTACAAACCCAGATCAAGAAGAAACAGAAAATTATATTTCTGGTAGATTCGGATAATAGCAGGTAACAGCTTTTTATTAATAGGAGGGAATGGATTATGAGAAGAGCATATGATGAAGAATTAGAACAATTGCACCGTAAGTTTTATCAAATGGGATGCAAGGTAAATGAAGCAATTTATAAATCTATCAAAGCTTTTGTCAATCACGATAAAGAACTGGCTAAAGGCGTTATTGAAGAAGATAAAGAAATCAACCAGTTCGAACATGACTTGGAACAAGCTTGTATTGAATTAATTGCTTTGCAGCAGCCAGTAACGACGGACCTTAGAAAAATTATTACTGTAATGAAAGCTTCCGCAGACTTAGAACGTATGGGTGACCATGCTGTCAGTATTTCAAAATCTACTATCCGTGTTAAAGGAAACAAAAGAAACAGCATGATTGAAGGTATGATTTCAGATGCCGGAGAAAAAATCAAAAAAATGGGGGAAGAAGTGATCACTGCCTACATTGAATATGATACAGAGAAAGCTGTTGAAATTGCGAATTATGATTATCTAGTAGATAGTTTGACGCATGACATCAAAGAAGCTTGTATTTCAGAAATGAAAAAAGATCCTGAATTAGTGCTTGGAGCTACGGACTATATTATGGCAAGTACGTACATTGAAAGAATTGGAGACTACATCACAAACATTTCTGAGTGGATTGTATACTTCCAAACAGGTGAAATTCAAGAATTAAATACGCATCATAGTTATGATGAGCTCTAAGAAGTTTATTGAATCAGGTTATTTTTCTCTTAAAATAACCTGATTCTTTTTTTATTTCGAAAAAGCATTAAAATGGTTTATACTTAAAGAAATGAACTGAAAAAGGAAATAGAAATAATGCTGGTAAATATTAGAAATGGAATGGATTTAAATGTAGAAATTAGTGGTCAGGGACCGCCTATGCTTTTGTTGCACGGAAATGGAGAAGATCATCATATTTTTGATACAATTGCTGAAAAGTTACAACAGCAATTTACACTTTATGCGGTTGATAGCCGAGAGCATGGAAAAAGTACAAAAACAGGGACAACGTTTAATTATGATGATATGGCTGAAGATATTCATTTATTGATTAATCAGTTAGGACTAAAGGAAGTCAATATCGTTGGATTCAGTGATGGCGGGATTATCGCCCTCCTCTTAGGAATCAGACAAGAAGTGTATTTAAATAAAATAGCCAGCTTAAGCCCGAATCTTTCCCCAAAAGACTGGAAGAAAAAGCCACTACGTTATTTAGAGCAGAAATATAAAGAAACCAGAGATCCAGCGTTCTACTTAATGTTGAATGAACCAAATATCGATCCGGAAGCATTAAAAAATATACAGATTCCTTCACTGATTACTGCAGGAGAAAAGGATTTATTTTACAGATCGATGTATAAGACGATTGAAAAGAAAATCCCAGATGCCATATTGAAAATTATAGAAGGACATGATCACAGCTCTTACATTATTGATAGTGATCTCTTATCTGCTGACTTTATACATTTTTTTGAAATTTAAAAAGTCTTGAATTTTACCATGCTATCCCTCTAACAGATAATTTCATTTTTGGAAGTCACCATAATTTGAATCTGCTAGAATAGATACTGAAGAATTAAATATTTTGAGGAGACTGAATATGTCAATTGAACAGATACCCTACAAAGAAAATAGAGAAGCAGCCTTAGCTGGACTTGAAGCACATACTGTGGAGAAATTACCTGATCTGGATATGCGTTATGAAGAAGTCAGTTTTGTTTATAAAGAAAACGACGCTATCACAGGAAGAATAGTCGGCCATATTCACTGGGATCATTTATCGGTTGAACTCTTTTTTCTGGAAGAGAATGCCAGAGGGAAAGGAATCGGAACAAAATTATTAAAAGAAATTGAAAAAGTTGCTCTAGAAAAACAGTGTAAGTATGCATTTTTAGAGACAATGAGTTTTAATGCCCCAGTTTTTTACCAGAAGAATGGGTATCACATAATGGCTCAAATTGAAAATTCTCCTGCTGAAGGCGAAACCAGATATTTCATGAAGAAAGATTTTTAAATAGAGTAGAAGAAAACAGTTTTCAGCTTTTTCAAGTTGAAAAAAGAACAGTCAAGATGGAAGGTTAAATTCCTATCTTGACTGTTCTTTTATAAATAATAATTTCTATAAATGTGATGCTTTTGTTTGTGACCAGTTCTTAACAGTTTCTACATAAGCATCGAATAATCCTTGCGCAGATAGGTTATGTCTGATCATCAATTCAGGATGCCATTGTACACCAATGGTAATGTGCTGGTCGTCTTTACTTTCAAAAGCTTCGATAAGTCCATCTTTCGACCAAGCTACTGGACGTAAGCTATCTGCCAAGTCTTTAATCGCTTGATGATGATAAGAGTTAACATTAGCTTGCTCTCCATATAATTGACCTAACCAGGAATCTTGATCGATTTTGACAGAATGAGCAGCTGTTTCTGGTGTAGATACTTGTACATGCTGGACAGCCAAGTCAGGATACATGGAGACATCCTGATAGAGTGTACCACCAAGAGCCACGTTGAAAATTTGTAAACCACGGCAAATAGCTAAAACGGGTTTGTTTTCTGTCCAGGCTTCTTTGATGACGGCCATTTCAAAACGGTCACGCTCAAGATTTGTATCTTGCAGTTTGATATGAGGTTCTTCACCGTAACTTAAAGGAGAGACATCTTGTCCACCTGCCAGCACAATTGCGTCAACACTTTTAACATATTGTTTTGCATTCTCTTCATTAGAAATCGGGAATACAACGGGTAAAGCACCAGCCGCATGCAGCCCTTCCACAAATCCTTGCGGCGTGTAAGTGATGGGTAAACTCTCATACCTTGGACTAAAATTCGTTAATACATTTCCTGGAATTCCGATAACTGGTTTCATTTTATCTCATCCTCTCAAAACCCATTCATAAGTGTATTTAGTATACCTTACTTGTAAATTGCCTGACAAATAGATTTTTCACAATAAATCGTTTTCTTGAGCAATGACATATATTAGAAACAAATGACGGATTTAGTTCCACTTAGTCCGTTCGAGTAATTTCCTATAGGTATGTTCAATAATGAAAGCACCGATTGGAGCGGTAATCAAGATCGAAAGCACAGCTACCGTTACGATTAGATGACCACTGGCTAGCCCCATAGAAAGAGGTACACCACCAATAGCAGCTTGTACAGTAGCTTTTGGGGTATAGGCAATCATCGTGAACAGTCTTTCTTTCTTGGTCAAAGTAGAAGGCGTCAAGCTGAGATAGACACCGAGCATCCTGAATACTAAAGCACCGAGAACTAATATAACCGCCGCAACACCAGCTGAAAGGGCGTAGCTTAAATCGACAGTTGTTCCGACTAATACAAACAAGAGAATCTCTGCACCAATCCAAAGTTTTGAATAAGTTCCAGATATTCGCTTGGAGAGATCAGGGTACAGCTGGTTCAAGACGATCCCCATACTCATAATGCTGAGCAGTCCGGATAAAGGAACACTATCTGCTAACCAGTCCTCTAAAGCCAGTAGAAAGAATGACGTACTCAGAATTACAAGAATCTTTGCGGAATCATTCATTCGAATGAATGTAAAGAACTTCCCGACAACGAAACCAGTCAGAACACCTACCAGAATACCAAGTACGATAGATACAGGAATGGTTAAAAAGTGTCCGGCAGACACAGCGCCGCCAGAAGCAAGCGTTAAGAAGGAAGTGAACAGTACGATAACAAAAATATCATCTAAAGAAGCGCCAGCTAAAACGAGCTGGGGAATCCCTCTTTTCTGCCCATAACCAGATTCTTTAATCCTTAACATTAAAGGTACAATAACAGCCGGAGATACAGCAGCAACGACTGATCCCATCAATGCGGCTTCTATATAAGTCACATCAAATAATAAAGGTGCAAGTATGGTAATGGCACCAATCTCAAATGATGCTGGAACAAAACTCATCAGTATGGCAGGCAAACCAATCTTTTTAAGCTCAGCCAGATTCAAAGAAAGTCCCGCACGGGTTAAAATAATAACTAAAGCAATTTCTCTTAAATCAGCTGAAATAGAAAGCAGGGAATCATCCAGTATATCTAATGCATACGGGCCCATGACGACACCCGCAATAATCATTCCGATCAATCCGGGTAAGGCGAACCTTTTGAATAACCCTCCTAAAGATAAACCAGCTACAAAAATTAAAGCCAAACTCGTTAACATGTTTTTCAATCCTCTCGGGTAATATGATGAGATGAAATTTCAATCCATTATATCAAAGCATTAAAAAAAGCCGAGCCTCCTGGATGAAGAATTTCATCACAGAAGTCATCAGCTTTTCAGCAGTTTAGGCTACGCCTTGGGAGAACCTCATTCCCATATGAGACACTAGTATAGCATATAATGAGCATCTTTTCTAGATAGCAGCATTTAATGAAAAGAAAATATTCGTTTTTCTACGGTTTTTGTAAGAGAATGGGTTCTGCCTAAAACAGAATTTGAACAAATAAAAAACTATTAGCACATTTTCGGTATACGAATAATTCATTCATTGATACTATTATAGTAGTTTTCATGAGGAACCAACTTGTATTCAATATTTTAACTATGGTATACTTTTGAATATTTTTATGAGGAGAGCTGTTATGACAAAGTATATGGGGTTAAATATTGATGGAGATTTAAATTTAATCGTTCCAGAGTTTAGTATGGCAGAGGAAGTTTTCCGTTTAGTCGATTCTGACAGGGAGCATATAAGAACTTTCTTAAGTTTTGTAGACAGTTCCGTTGATGTGACCAGTCAAACTAATTATTTCAAATCAAAAATGACAGGAGCTGCAAATGGAACGGATAAATTATTTTTTATCGCTTCTAGTGATAAAATAATTGGAACCATCGATTTACATCATATCGATTCGAATAATGGAAAAGCTGAAATTGGATATTGGATTCATTCAAGTTACGCTGGTAAAAATATTACTTCTAAAGCAGTCAAAACATTATGTACGTATTCTTTTGAAATACTTGGTCTGAATAAATTAACGATTTTTGCTGATGTAGAGAATATCACTAGCAACAAAGTGGCTTTAAAAACAGGGTTCCAGCTCGTTGGAGTCAAACGACAAGATATTATGATGTATGATCAATACAGAGACATGAATGAATACTATCTTTTGAAATCAGACTTTGCACAATAAAATTTATGTTTAAACATTAAATTTATAAGGCGCTTTAATTTAATAAGAGAAGCATAAAAAAATGCACCTTTTGTTGATGAATGAAATTCTCAAGCGGGAAATTCACTACTATTCTTAAAAAAGTAATTGGCTTTAGTAGCTACTGAGCGGATAAAATAATTTTATAATTGTTGGAGCAGTTATCACATTGATTTTAATAGGGTATTTAAAAATTATCTCGATTAAAAAAATAAGCTTTTTATTTTTAGTAATCATGAACTGACCCTTGTCAAGTAGACAATAAAATAATAAAAAATCTATATGGCAACCTGATACCGAAATTCCATCGGTGTTAGGTTGTTTTTTGTTTCTTGTAAACGTTCGAAATTATAAAATTCCATGTATTCATCAATATCTTTAATGAGTTCTTGATATAGAGTGTACTCCTTCAAATGATACGATTCGCATTTGTAGTGCCCAAAAAAGCTTTCCATTGGTGCGTTATCAATACATTTCCCCACTCTAGACATACTACGTGTAATTCCAGCTTCTGTCGTGATTTGACGGTACTGTTTAGAGGTATATTGAGAACCACGATCGCTG
>NZ_FOSJ01000006.1 GCF_900114235.1 Marinilactibacillus piezotolerans
TAGGTTTATTTAGTATGTAAAAAGGTAACTTAATAGGTGTCAACTTGATACAGATATAAATTAATAAGAGTTATGACTTGACTGCACCTAGGAAATAGTGTGGGTGACGATAATTACCCTTAAGAAGTTCTATCGAGTTCACTTGATAGAACTTCTTTTTTTAGGTTTCATTTTAAGAGACAAAAGTAGACGGTTTCTAAAGGAATTAAAACTGACAAAACCATAGGCGGTCCTTTTAATATTCTTTACCTTGTTATTCGTTCCTTCTAGCGGTCCATTCGAATAGCTATAGTGAAATGCGGTTTCGATATGGCCTTTCTTTGTATGATACTGTAACGTGCGCCGAGTAACTTTCATGATGTCAGAACAGTCAGAGGGAGTATTTTCAAGAGTCTCTTGAAAATAAGAAAACTGCTTTTCTTTTAAAGCGTATAAAATATTCTGGTAAAATTGGTAAGCTTTTCTTAGTTCCTCACTTAAATTAAGCAAGGTGTCCACGATGTGTTTCTGAGTTGTTTGACCAAAACAAGAATAGAACTTATAGTCCGTTCGAGAAAGTTCGCTTTCCTCTTTTAGTAAAAGGCGCCAATGGTTTTTCAATTTATTATAAATTCCCTTTGAAGGGTAGCTCGATCGATTGTACTGGTTCATTACTTTAACTCGTGTTCTATTCAGCGTACGATTCACGAGTTGAACGATGTGGAACCGATCAATAAGGACTCGGGTATTGGGAAATAGCTCTTTAATCGCAAATTCGTATGCCGCATTCATGTCGATCACGATCAGCTTCACTTGTTCTCTGACTTTCAGAGGATACTTTTGAAAGTGTAATTTAAGATAGTGTTTTCTTCTGTCCGGAAGGATGTCAATCACTTCATGTGTATCGCCATCGGCATAAATAAAACTCATCGCTCCATTCACGCTTTTCACTGACTTGAATTCATCAAACAGGAGACAGGTCGGTAACGATTGAAAGTCTGGATAATATCCTTTTGCGAATTGAGAGACGATTCGTTTTACCGTGACAGGAGAGACGGTATGTTCTTCTGCGATATATTTCATACTCAGATCTTCTACTGATTGAGCCCCGATGTGCTGCTTGACTTTGTTTGAAATAAAACAGTTTTTTTCTACTTCAGAAGAATGAGCAGAAAACGTACGAGTACATGCTTTACAAAAGAAACGTTGTTTCTTCAAATAAAGATAGGTAGGATATCCGGCTACTTTATTCCAGAGAATTTTAGACAGCTTGGTTCCATGCTTGATAATGGTATAATGACTGTTTCTAACACCACAGCATGGACAAGCAACTGGTATATAGGTTAATATGCCTTTTACGACGTTCGTCAGTTTCCCATTAATGGTCTTTTTATCCAATTGAGTTAACGAGATAGATGGGTCTTGGATATTTAGTAAATGTTTGATATCATTTGGTTGAAGCAAGCGAGATTCCTCCTATAGATTTGGTGTGGTAACTATAGTCTATCAGAGAATCTCGCTTGTTTCATTTTGCATAAAAATAGTGCTGGCGAATTCTCACCAACACCAAATATTATAGAACCAAAAAAACGAGCTTTTCTAAGTATTGCCTATACCTGGAAAAGCTCGGAAGCATAATGCTTTCTTACATTTTTTATTTAACTAAAGATAACAGCACTACCGTCTCAACATGGTGAGTCTGAGGGAACATGTCGACTGGTTGTGCTTTAACCACGTCATATCCACCTTCATGAAGCAATTTCAAGTCGCGAGCTAGTGTTGCTGGATTACAGCTTACATATACCATTTTCTCTGGTTTCATTGTTAATACTGCATCAACGAATGCTTTTGCTAACCCTTTTCTTGGTGGATCAACTACTAATACGTCTACTTTCTCATTACGATCTGTCCATTCCACCATCAAATCTTCTGCTGCTCCAACCTTAAAAGATACATTGGATACATCATTTACTTGAACATTTCTATTGGCATTCTTGATTGCAGTATTTACAATTTCAAGTCCATAAACATGTTTCGCTTTTTTAGCTAGTCCAAGTGTCAACGTTCCAATACCACAGTATGCATCAATGACTGTTTCTTTACCAGTCAATTCAGCATAATCAATTGCTGTTTGATAAAGTTGCTGTGTTTGTACAGGATTGATTTGATAAAATGATTCATGTGAGATAAAGTACGTATCTCCTAATAGTGTATCATGATACCCATCTTCTCCGAAAAGTACTTTGTGGTCTGATCCTAGTATTACATTGGTTTTTTCCGGATTAATATTTTGAATCAGACTGACTAGTTCTGGTAATTTATCTTTGATGCTCGAAATGATCTCGTTTTCTCTTGGTAGATCACTTGTTCTTGTAACTAAAACGACCATCAATTCTCCAGTATAATATCCTCGTCTAATAAGAATATGACGGATATCTCCTTTATGACTAACTTCATCATATGGTTTGATATGATAACGTTTCAGAATATCTCTTACAATCACAACTGCTTCATCTATTTTAGGATCCTGAATCGCAAAATCTTCCAGAGGAATCAAGTCATGACTGTTTTTTCTAAAAAATCCAGTTTCCATTTTTCCATTTATTTTACGCACTGGTATCTGAGCTTTATTTCTATAGCCATAAGGATCTTCCATACCTATAACATCTGCAATGGGTACTTCTGGCAACTTAGCAATTCGTTCAAAAACTCTTACAACATGATCTTTTTTAAATCGCAATTGAGCATCGTAAGACAAATGCTGTAATGGCATTGTTCCAGTTTGTGCATATACTTTATCTATTATTTCAACTCGATCCGGACTTTTTGTAATCACTTCAAGCAGTTTACCAAATGCAAATTTTTTGCCAATTTTAACAACTTTAAATGTAACTTCTTCTTGGGGCAATGCACCTTCTACAAAAATTGGAAAGTTATCGATTTTAACGACACCAAGTCCTTCATGAGTTAAATCTTCGATCGTACCTGTATAATCTTTATTTTTTAATACTGGTGCTGTAAATTTTTGCTTATTTTTTCCCAATATAATGCTCCCTTTAAGTTTTCCTTTAGTTAGGTTATCAATGTCTACACGTGCATCAATTTAGTCAGTAATTTGGTATGTTTTAAACGAATACATTTTATTCACTTTGTTCTTCTTCTAGTTCTGATACTTTCTTGATAAAATCTGTTTCCTTTTCTTCCATCGATGGATCTCTAGTATCAATATCTAATTTCATGGCATCAAGATCACCAACCATTTCAATATGCTGACGGTAATTAATAAAGGTTGCGGGTGCATCTCCACCATACTCACCGTCAATATTGATCATCAATTTTTTTTCACCTAATGTTTCTGTGACAACTTTACTAGTCTTAGTATAAACAATTTTTGAGCTGTTAACATGTTTGCCCTCATTCATCAATAATGTAATTAAGCGCATAATTTCTACAAGATTTGTAGCTTTTACTATAATTAAAGTGAATTTTCCATCTCCCAGCGTTTTATCTGGTGCAATATCTTCAAAGCCTCCAACAGAATTAGTCAAGGCAACAAAAACCATGGAAGCTTGGCCTTCGTAAACACCATCATCATACTCCACTCGAATCGGCACTTTTCCGATACGAGGAAGTAATTCTGCTCCTTTGACAAAATAAGCTAGCGAACCAAACAAAGATTTCATATTAGCAGGAACTTCATACGATACTTCTGAAAGAAATCCAGCTGCTCCGATATTCATAAAATATCTTTCTTCTTTATCTGTACTCACTTTTCCAATGTCCATAAAAACAGTCTGATCTTTTTCGATGACTTTTGCAGCATCTACCATATTTCCTCTAGGTATATGTAATGCTCTAGCATAATCATTGGTGGTGCCTGCTGGAATTATAGCAATTTTAGGTCGCGTCTGCGATCCAGCGATTCCATTTATGACTTCATTAATTGTACCATCGCCACCAGCGGCAATTACTAAGTCAAACTGTTCTTCAGCACATCTCAGTGCTTCTTTTCGAGCACTTAAAGGATCAGTTGTTGTACAAAAAGCGCTGGTATCATATCCAAAGTCTTCATAAACTTTTAAAATATCAGGTAAAGCTCTCTTGATTCGCTCTCTACCAGATGTTGGATTATAGATGATTCTTGCTCTCTTTCTCATATCTTAGTGTTCCTCCTATAAACATTTAATCCTTACTCAATGCTTATCGCTTTTCAATTTCTTCTTTCAACAATTTATTAACAATACCAGGATTTGCTTGGCCACGTGTTTTTTTCATGATCTGCCCTACTAAAAATCCAATAGCACGGTCTCTACCATTTTTATAATCTTCAATAGATTGTTCATTCTGGTCAAGCGTTTCATTGATTACAGGAAGTAGTTTACTTGGATCACTTAATTGCGCCCAACCTTTTGCTTCAACCAATGCTTTAACATCATCACTTCCATTAGATATTAATTCTCGGAAGACTTTCTTAGCAATTTTAGATGAAATCGTTCCATCCGCAATCAAATTAATCATTTCAGCAAGTGATTTGGGAGTCAATGCTGTTTCGCTGAACGATAGTTTTTCACTATTCAAATATGCGGAAACTTCTCCCATCAACCAGTTAGAAACTTGCTTGGGATCTGCATTGTTTGCAACTGTTTCTTCAAAGAAATCAGACATTTCTCTAGAAGAAGTCAATACTTCCGCATCATATTCCGGAATATTCAATTTATTAACATAACGAGTTCTTCTTTCCTTTGGCATTTCCGGTAATGATTGCCGTACTTTTTCTATCCATTCATCTTCAATCAAAAGATTTGGAATATCTGGTTCGGGGAAATAACGGTAATCACTTGAACCTTCTTTAACACGCATTAAAATAGTTTTACCTGTGGTTTCATCATAACGTCTAGTTTCCTGCATCAACTCTCGACCGGCTATTAATTCACGCTCTTGACGTTCAATTTCATGTGCTAAACCTTTTCGAACAAAATTGAAAGAGTTTAAGTTTTTTAATTCTGATTTTGTTCCAAATTCTTCTTGTCCAAATGGACGTAAAGAAATATTGGCATCACACCGCATAGATCCTTCTTCCATCTTCACATCCGAAACTCCAGTAAACTGGATAATCTGTTTAACAGCTTCTAAATATGCGTAGGCTTCTTCTGGTGACCTCATATCTGCTTCAGAAACGATCTCAATCAAAGGTGTTCCTTGACGATTTAAATCTACATAAGAATAACCGTCACTTCCGTGAGTGTTTTTCCCGGCATCTTCTTCAAGGTGAACTCGTTCAATTCTGATTTTTTTCTTTTCGCCATTTACTTCTATCTCAATCCAGCCATCATGCCCTATTGGACGATCAAACTGAGAGATTTGATAAGCTTTTGGATTATCCGGATAGAAATAATTTTTTCTATCAAATTTTGTATCCTGAGTTATCGTACAGTTTAATGCCAATGCAGCTTTCATTCCGAACTCAACAGCACGTTCATTAACTACTGGTAAAACACCTGGATAACCCCAATCAATCACATTTGTATTGGTATTTGGTTCAGCGCCAAAATGAGCAGGCGAGGGTGAAAACATTTTAGAGTTAGTTTTTAATTCTACGTGAATCTCTAAACCTATAATTGTTTCAAAATTCATCTTTATTTCCCTCCTTTGAAGGTTGGTTTTTGTTTATGAAAGTCTGTAGCCTGCTCAAAAGCATATGCAGCACGATAAAGTGTTTGTTCATCAAAGTGCTTACCAATCAATTGCATTCCAACTGGCATATCATCAGAAAATCCGCATGGAATAGAGACAGAGGGAACTCCTGCCAAGTTTACAGGAACAGTCAAAATATCTGCCATATACATTGCAAGCGGGTCATCAATTCTGCCGCCGATTTCAAAAGCTGTCGAAGTTGTTGTCGGTGCAACTAAGAAATCTACGTCCTCAAATACTTTTTCAAAGTCTTGACGAATCAATGTTCTTGCCTGAGCAGCTTTCTTGAAATGCGCATCATAAAATCCGGCACTTAATGAGAATGTCCCAAGCATAATACGTCTTTTCACTTCTAATCCAAATCCTTCTGAACGTGATTTAACATATAATTCTTCTAAGTTTTTAACGCCTTCAGCGCGATATCCATAACGAATACCATCAAATCTTTGCAAATTACTTGAAGCTTCAGAAGATGCAATAATGTAATACGCTGGAATACCATATTTAGAATGCGGTAAGCTAACTTCTACAATTTCTGCACCTAGTTCTTCATATTTTTTCAATGCAGCTCTTACTGATTCAACGACACCTTTTTCTTTTGCATCTTCATGGAAGTATTCTTTAGGTACGCCAATACGCATGCCTTTCACACCTGCTTCAATGTTTTCTGTAAAGTCAGGCGTTTCCCCATTGTATGAAGTCGAGTCACGGTCATCATATCCACTAATTGCATTCAATACTAGTGCATTATCTTTAACGGTACGTGTAAATGGTCCGATTTGATCTAAACTAGACCCAAATGCGATCAATCCGTAACGAGAGACACGACCATATGTTGGTTTCATCCCTACAATTCCAGTAAAAGATGCAGGTTGTCTAATTGATCCACCCGTATCAGAACCTAAGGAAGCAGGCAATTGCCCTGCTGCAACGGCTGCTGCTGATCCGCCAGAAGACCCACCAGGTACTTTTGACAAGTTCCAAGGATTACGAGTTACTTTAAATGCAGAATTTTCTGTTGATCCGCCCATTGCAAACTCATCCATATTCAGTTTACCTATAGAAATCATACCTGCTTCAGCAAGTTTTTCTACTACAGTTGCGTTGTATACTGGGACAAAATCTTCCAACATTTTTGATGCTGCTGTTGTTGTCAAGTCTTTTGTTACAATGTTATCTTTGATTCCAATTGGAAGTCCACTTAAAATATTATTCGGATCTATTCCATTTTTGTCGACTTCACGAGCTTGTTTTAAAGCTTCTTCTTTATTTAAAGCTAAAAATGCACCGACATTTGGTTCAGTTTCATTTATTTTTTCGTAAACTGCTTCGATTACTTGAACAGAGGTGAGTTCACTATTGACCAGTCGTTCATGCAGTTCTTCCAATGTATAATCTAAAATGGTCATTATGCTCCACTCTCCCCATTATCCATAATCGCAGGTACCTTGATAAATCCATCCTGTTTTGTCTTAACATTTTTAAATAGATCTTCTCTATCTATATCTAGCTTAGCTTCATCTTTTCTAACAACACTATGGTGTGTAATACCGTGGTAAGTTCCTTCCACTCCTTGTGTATCCAAGTCTTCAAGTTGTTCAACCATTTGGATAATTTTATCAATTTCTTCTGTGAAATCATGAATATCTTCTTCTTTAAATTCTAACTTCGCTAACTTTGCTACATGTTTTACTGTCTTTTCATTAATCGCCATTGTCTGCTTCCTTTCGTCTTCTGATTATTTAACTAGTTATTTATGCTTAATCAAATACGTGAATATCGAATTCTGTTTCACCTGATTCACGATTTAAAAAGGCTTCAACGCCATTTAAGGATTCAACTTTTATTTCAATCGGGAGGCTTTCCGCTAAGTATGAATTAGCTGCCTGATTCAAATATTGAGTAAAGGCAATAATTTCTCCCTTTCCATAAAACTGCGTCACGATTTCTATCTGCAGCGTAGCCAAGTTGTCATCCATATAGTGCGCAATACCAGTTACCCCACTTAGATTAGGGAAAAACTTTTCTACTTCTGACTTAAAGTTAGCAAACTGATTCCCTTCTGCACTTTGCATTCCCTCGATCGGAAAGACCAATCTATCTTCATTGATCGCTTCCCATTCAGATACGGACGTTGCTCCTTCTTCACTAATACCTTGTGAAATATAGACTCCACCAGCAAAATCGTCACGAGTAGACTGTTCATAAAGACCTACCGTAATTGGTACCGTTTCTAATCCTTCTATCTCACGCATACGAGAAATAACTTCGTCCGCAATTCTTTTGCCTTCCTCTAACAATTCTTCTCTTGGAATTTCCTGAATATCTTGTCCTTGGTCCCCATAATAATCAACAGAATTAAGGGCTAGTCCAACACTTAAACCCGCTAATTCCATACCATCTTCCGATTGAGTATAGTAATCCTGCTCCAGTACCGAACTTAAATAATTGGGATTTCTTGTTTCTGGATCTGTACTTCCATTGTCTTCAGGATTCAATCCTAAATTTTCTTCTCCGTCATCAATTTCTTCTTCAGTCAATTCTCTAGACCTTTGCAGCCAGCTGTCAACTGTTCCAGCAGGAAGGAATTGTCCTTCTTGAAAAAAATGATCTTCCGTAGAGAAATATCGCTGTGATAGTCTCATAAGATCTTCTTCGAATGTCTTGATATTAACGTTTGAATTCAATTCTCTTGTAATCCCACGATTCAAACTCGGTGCATATGTTCCTTCTTCAGTGATGACTGGACGATAATAGTCAGAATCAATTCTTGATTCAATAATAACAGTATCCCCATCTTCAGTTGTCTGTGCAGTATTTTCATCGTTTTCTTCAGTCGTCTCTTCATCAGGACCAACCGGATCCGGCAATACATCGCAAGAAGCCAGCAGCAAAGTCACACTAGCTAAACCAGATAGTATCATTTTTTTACGCATATTCTTTACCTCACTTTCAAGATTACTTAGAAAGTTCTTTTAATAATTTTTTTTCATTCCAGACGGAGACTTCCAGTTCTTGAGCTTTGTCCAATTTACTACCGGCATCTGTTCCAGCTATGAGCAAATCTGTTTTTTTAGAAATACTTCCCGTTACATTTGCCCCTAATGAAGTTAACTCTTCTTTTAAATCATCGCGTTTAAAATGTTCTAACTTTCCAGTTATAACAACTGTTTTCCCATTGAAATATGAATCAGCATTGACAGCTTCTTGTTTTTTCACTCCAGTATAATTCATATTTACACCAAATGATTTTAACTTATCAATAAGATCAACTGCATCTTCCAATTCAAAGAACGCAACGATACTTTCAGCTATGATTTCTCCGATTCCATCAATAGACTGAATGTCTTCAATAGATGCTTGCCTTATATTTTCAATTGTTTCATACTCTTCCGCCAAAAGCCTTGCAGCTTTTGCACCTACGTGTTTAATCCCAAGACCAAACAGCAATCGTTCCAGTGAGTTGCTTTTTGAGCTTTCAATAGCGTTTAATAAATTCTCCGCAGACTTATCTGCAATTTTATCTAATGTTAAAAGTTCTTCTTTATTTAGTTGATATAAATCTGATACATCTTGTACTAATTGTTTTTCAAAAAGTTGAATGACAATTTTTTCGCCTAGCCCATCAATATTCATTGCATTTCTGGAGACAAAGTGAATCAACCGTTCTTTTGCCTGGGCTGGGCATTTGGGATTTACACATCTTAAAGCTACTTCCTCTTCCAGATGTACTAGCTCACTCTGACAAGCAGGACAATGTGTAGGTATCGGGCATGGTTCGGTCTCTTTAGATCTTGAATCAAAATCTACTCTCACAACTTCTGGAATAATATCTCCAGCTTTTCTAACAAATACAGTATCTTTTATACGGATGTCTTTTTCCTTTATCAGGTCTACATTGTGCAAACTGGCTCTCTGCACAGTAGTTCCTGCTAAATGAACTGGATCCATTATCGCAGTCGGCGTCACTACTCCTGTACGACCAACAGACCATTCAATTTCATTTACAGTTGTTTTTGCTTCTTCAGCTGGGAATTTATAAGCAATTGCCCATCTTGGAGCTTTCACAGTATAGCCAGCTTGTTCTTGCTCATCGAATCTATTTACTTTTATAACAATACCATCAATTTCATAAGGCAAACTAGTTCGTTTTTCCTGATATTCTTCAATATAAGTCCAGACATCCTCAATTGAATGAAAAACAGTTCTTTCGGGATTTGTTCTTAGACCTAATTTGTCCAGAGAATTTAAAGCTTCGCTTTGTGTTTCCACATTCAAATCTCCGTACTGTACCATCGAATATAAAAATACATTCAAATTTCTAGAAGCTGTTACTTGTGGATTTAAATTTCGTAAAGTTCCTGCAGCTGCATTTCTGGGATTCGCAAATACCGCATCCCCTTGTTCTTCTCTTTCTTCATTCAATTGTATAAAAGAGGACTTAGGCATATATATTTCACCACGTGCTTCAATTGTGACAGCTCTTTTCAACTTAAGTGGAATTGCCTTAATTGTTCTTACATTTCCAGTTACATTTTCTCCGACTCTTCCGTCTCCTCTAGTCACTGCTTGAACTAGCTTTCCATTGGCATACTTTAACGAAACAGCTAAGCCATCTATTTTGAGCTCGCATTCATATTCAACTTCTCCATCATCAACCAATTGCCTGACTCGCTTATCAAAAGCCCTTAGATCCTCTAAATCAAAAGCATTATCCAAGCTAAGCATTGGTAAATCGTGTTCAACTTTTTCAAATCCCGGCAGAA
This sequence comes from Marinilactibacillus piezotolerans, assembly GCF_900114235.1. Lineage (GTDB taxonomy): Bacteria > Bacillota > Bacilli > Lactobacillales > Carnobacteriaceae_A > Marinilactibacillus > Marinilactibacillus piezotolerans. Next base: position 10,440 of record NZ_FOSJ01000006.1, read on the forward strand.
GCGTCCCACCTACTCTTTGGGAAGGCGAGTCTTGCTGTATTAAAGCAGGATACATTTCTTCAAGTTTAAGCAACTCTTGATAGAGTTTATCATATTCACTATCTGGAATAGTCGGACGATCAAGAACATAATACTCATGGCTGTAACGGTCCAATAAAGTAATCAATTCATCTACTCTTGCTTGGGCTTGCCTAAAATCATTATCTAATACCATTAAGCTTGCTCCTCTCAGTCTTTCCAAGTATTTTAAACTTTTTCTATTGGTGCAAATGTAGCTAGCAGCGGCTTAATTCCGATACCGGGGAATGCAATATCCAGCTGCAAATCCTGACCAGTTCCACTAATCTTAACAACTGTTCCTATTCCCCACGTCTTATGGTTAGCCTTATCTCCAACCGTCCAGTCGAGGCTTTCTGCTCCACTATTGCCTGTAGGGTGAGAAGTGACTGTTCTTACTTTTTTATTAGCAGGCATATAGTCATTAGAACGATTACCAAACCCGCTATTGATTCCATTCGAGAATGGTTTTAAGCTATTAGATTCAATCCGCTCCAGTAATTCGTCTTCAATTTCATCTAAGAATCTGGATGGTCTGTTTAATTGAGTTTTCCCGTATAACGTTCTGTTCATTGCGTTAGAAAGATAAAGCTTCTGTTCAGCCCGAGTGATTCCTACGTATGCGAGACGTCTTTCTTCTTCCATTTCATTCTCATCTAATTCAGCTCTAGATAATGGGAATAGCCCTTCTTCCATACCGATTAGAAAGACTACTGGAAATTCTAGTCCCTTCGCTGCATGGAGAGTCATCAATGTAATCTCACTTGTAGGTTCTTCTATTTCAGTATCTAAGTCAGATAATAAGGCTAAGTCTGTAAGGAAAGAAATCAGACTCTTATCTTCTTGAGGATCTTCATCAAATTGCTGTGTCACGGAAAGAAACTCATTAATATTTTCAACACGTGCTTCTGATTCTAATGTACGCTCTTTTTTTAATGTAGGAAGATAATCAGATTTTTCAAGAATTTGTTCTGTCAACTCGGTTACGGTAAGAAATTCTGACATTTTTCTAAAATCATTGATCATGGTAGCAAAAACTTCCAGGTTATTAGCAGCTCGGCCAGATAAGTTGGTTACTTGAGCATTCAAAGCTGCCTCATATAGTGACCACCCCATCTCTTCTGCTGCTAACATTAACTTTTCAACAGAACTAGCCCCAATCCCTCTTTTAGGCACATTTACAACTCTATTAAAACTTAAATTATCTGACGGATTAGCAATAAGTGTTAAATAAGCTAAAATATCTTTAATTTCTTTTCTATCATAAAATTTATGCCCTCCCACCATACGGTAAGGAATATTCGTTTTGATCAGAGTCTCCTCCATGATTCTTGACTGTGCATTAGTTCTATATAGTACGGCGAAATCATTGTATTCTTTTTTAGAATCTTGGGCCATTTCTTCTTTAATCTGTTGTACGATATAGCGAGATTCTTCATGTTCATTGCCAGCTCGATAGTAGACGATTTTATTTCCATCATGATTATCCGTCCAGAGATTTTTTTCTCTTCTATTAATATTATGGGATATAACATGGTTCGCTGCTTGTAAAATATTTTTAGTTGAGCGATAATTCTGCTCTAAATAAATCACTTTAGCTTCTGGATAATCTTTCTCAAAATTCATAATATTTTCCATATCTGCTCCACGCCATCCATAAATACTTTGATCTGCATCTCCAACGACACAAATATTCCGAAGGCGACTAGCCAATAACTGAACTAATTTATACTGAGCATGGTTTGTATCTTGATACTCGTCAACGTGGATATACTGAAATTTAGTTTGATAGACTTTCAACACATCTGGATGTTCTTCAAAAAGCCGTACCGTCAACATAATTAAATCGTCAAAATCTACAGCTTGTGCATTTCGCAGTTCTCGCTGATACGCATCATAACAGTCAGCAACAATTTTGCTGAAGTAATCACTTGCTTCTGCACGAAAAGCTGCTTCATTCTGTAATTTATTCTTTGCATTACTAATTTCAGAAAGTATTGCACGTGGATTATATTTTTTTGGATCGATGTTTTGTCTCTTTAAAATTCGTTTCATCAATGTCTGCTGTTCACCAGGATCACTAATTGTGAAAGAACGGCTATATCCAATCTGGTCAGCTTCTCTGCGTAAAATTCTTACACACATTGAGTGAAAAGTTGAGACCCATACATCAGCCCCACCTTTTTTGACTAAATTTGATACTCGAGCTTTCATCTCTGAAGCTGCTTTATTTGTAAATGTTATCGCTAATATATTCCAAGGATTAACACTTTGTTCTTCTATCAAGTAAGAAATACGATGAGTCAGTACTCTCGTTTTCCCTGAACCTGCTCCTGCCATGATTAAAAGCGGGCCTTCAGTGTACGCCGCTGCTTCTTTTTGTTTTGGATTCATTCCACTTAAAATATCTTTACGCAGTACCAATATCGTCATCCTTTCAGGTAATCATACATTATTTTATTATACAGAAAACATCTCTTTCTTTCCATAGAACAAGGCATTCCATCATATAAATCTTAGAATATTTACTTTTTTAAAATTGTCATAGGACGCTTTGAAACTAATATTAAGGTAATCATTTGTTCTGATCTGAATACTTTTAAATATTGACAACTATTCATAAATACAAAAAAAGCATATTGAGTTAATATCTTCAATATGCTTACTGGAGATTATCTTCTTTAATCAGCAGCTTGAACGATGTTTAAAAGAAGCTGGTTCAATAAAATCCTGATTTCTCTTCTAGCATAAGGATAATTATGCTCTTGTAAATATTGAATCAGCTGCTCATAATGGTTGATCTTAGTCTGACGGCTTTTGTAAAGAATGCTTAAAATTTTCCCACTATCAGGTAGTAAATCTTTCATTGAATTAAGAATCAAAGATTTACTGTAACGATTTTTCTCCAAAACAAGCAGTTCTTCCCATAAATTCCATTCTTTTTCTTCAAAGTCATTTCCATTATTTAAATTGGCTTGTTGCATACTTTTCAATATTTTTTTTGCTTTGTCTAGTTCCATTTGTTTTTCTGACTTTTCTAACTTCAGCAAATAATGGATAACCATTAATTCAATAAATTCAATGCGTTCCCGAAAAGCTTTTGAGTCAATTACTAATGGAAGAATCTTAACACCTTTATAGGGCTCGATCACAATATAATTTTCTTTTTCTAAACGTGTAAATGCATTACGAATTGGAGTTCGACTCATCTCCAACATTTTAGCAAGATCTTGTTCCCGAATGTGCTTTTGTGGTAGCCATTCTTTACTTTCAATTTTCTGCTTTATAAAATGATAAGCTTCTATCTCTCTTTTTTTTACTTTTGTCATTTTTTCAGTCCTTGATTTTTGAACTAATTATTATGATACATCATTAGGTCAAAATAAATCTATAATGATTAAATATAACCAGCTACATTCCTATATCTGAAAGAAGAACAAGTAATTCATTAATATTTTCTGTAGGGATTAAAACATGTCCCTTTTCAGTATTAGGATCAGTAGGATCACTTTGATAAAAAGTAAATTTCCAATCCTGCTGGATGCTAGCTTGCGTGTATGCCTGTTCAAGCTGAGTATAATTGAACAGTCTCATTACAGCAGGTCTGGTATGATTAACCTTTCGAGGCAGTGGCCAGCCGCAAATAGCACGAATATGAGCATCAAATTGCGACAATTCTCCTTGATCTATTGTGTAATGAAATGCCTGATGGGGATGACCAACTAATTCGTTTATATAGAGTGAACCAGTCGAAGTAGTAAATAATTCTAATGCTATAACTCCTTGAAAGTCAATATTATCAGCCACAATTTGAGCAATTCGATTTACTTCTACTGCAACATCTTCACTGATACGCGCTGGTGTGACTGATTGATAAAATTCATCATTACGGTACATCATTTCAATTACTGGATAAATCAATACCTGATTAGATTTATCTTTAGCGATGGCTACACATAATTCTCTTTCAAATGGTATCCACGCTTCAAGTACACTAGCACCTGAATCAACCAGATTTTTAGTGCGGGGAATATCACTTTCGTCATATAAAACTACATGCTCTTTATATCTCTCATCTGTTCTATTTGCTTTCAGTACGCAAGGATAGCCAATACTTTGAACAGCTTCTTCTACGTCTTCTATAGAAACAATAGTAGCAAATGGAGCAATATTAAGACTGTTTGATTCTAAAAAAGCTTTTTGTAAAACCCTATCCTGAGAAATGGAGAGTAAGTCTTCTCCTTGTGGAACAGGTAGAGTGCGTTTCATCATACGCAGATAATCTGAATGAAAAGCTTCAGTCTCATATAAAACTACATCACTTTTCATTGCAAGATCCTGGAAGGCTTTTTCATTTGTCAACTCTGCTCTTAAATGCCAATCTGCGATACTGCTAGCTGAAGATTTAGCATTTGGGTCTAAAATTCCAACTTTGTAACCCATTTTTTTTGCAGAAAGTGCCAGCAATCGAGCAACGCTTCCACCACCGATTATTCCTATTGTTTTACCGGGTTGAATCCATTCACTCATGGTTAACGCTCCTCTTTTTCAATTTCTCTTCAACGATCAATTAAATACTATTAAAATCTATTAATTAAAAGGTTTCTTGGATAATTTATTTTTCTTGATTTTCTTAGTCCAGAATCCGCCATTAATATATCTTGGTTCATATGAGATAATGAAGGCTTTCGCTTCAATTTCATGAATCTTTACATATAAGTCACGCTCATTCGTTCGAGGTGTTAAAATTTCCAGTACGAAACGATCCCCTTCTTTTCCATATGCTTGAGTAGTTGTTACTCCGTAACCAGAATCCCTTAATCTGTTTGCGATCTCATAACCTTTTTCAGGTACGATAGTCGTTACTAAAATATATCCTAAGGCCAGATAATTCTCTATTTTCATTCCAGTAAAAATGCCTACTCCAAATCCAAGTGCATAAGCCACTACATTAAATATATTATCTAAGTTATCTAATACTAATCCAAGTCCCACTACATAGATTGCAATCTCTACCATTGCTATAAAAGGGGCTATCGATTGATAACCTTTCATCGTCAACATCATTCTCAATGTATTAAGCGTAACGTATACCACGTTTATGCAAAATATTGTCAATAACATTATCCAATCTAAATCCACTAAAAACTCTCCCTGTTTTTGTCCTATCTATAGTTTTACATACTAGAACGGCTGAGACAAGTGTAGCCGTCTCAGCCTAGTTTTAATTCAGTCTGCTTCTTCTATTGACTGTTTATGGTCATCTTCAAATACAATTTTTTCAACTCTTAAAGTCAATATTCTTGATCCTTCAAGCGACTCTACTCTCATTAATAAATCTTCCAATTTCAAAAAAGCATCATCATCTTTACCAGGTACGCTTCCAAATTCAGTAATAAAATAACCGGCTATCGTATCCACATTTTCTGATTCAATTTTCGTATTAAAGAAATCATTAAACTTATCTATTGGCGCTGATCCCTCGACGATAAACTCCTGATCTGAAACTTGCTCAATCAAATTATTTGTTTCGTCGTATTCATCGTCAATCTCTCCAACTATTTCTTCTAAGAGATCTTCTAACGTCACGATTCCAACTACTCCACCATATTCATCATTCAGTACAGCCATTTGATTTTGTGTACGTTTCATCTGAAATATCAGGTCATCAATATAAATTGTTTCTGGAACAAAAAGTGCTTCGTTACTAATTTCCTTCAAGTCAATATCATATAATGCTTTTTCTTTTGATGCTTTCAGTAGATTCTTCACATGAACGATACCTAGTATATTATCTTTATCTTTAAAATATAAGGGTACTCTTGAATGAGGAGTATTGAGCATCGCATCAATATTTTCTTTGTTTGAATCATCGTAATCCAACATAAATGAATCTGTCCTAGGAACCATTACTTCTCTAGCAATCTTGTTGTCAAGTGAAAGTACTCCCTTGAGCATTGAAAATTCTTCCAGATCGATAATCTCATGGTGATGACTTTGCTCTAAAAATGTACGGAATTCATCCCGGGTCATGGTTTCTTCTTGGGCATTGAAATCGATCGGTAATATCTTTTTCATGCCGTTTGTGATGACTTTCAACGTCCAGACTATCGGAATAAATAACTTACGAACGAAAAGCACAACACCTACAAGAGCCATAGCCGTTTGATCAGGATTTTGAGCTGCAATTGCTTTAGGTAACTGTTCTCCAAAAATAAGTACAATAGAAGAAACAACCAACGTGATTACAATCATACTGACAATTCTGGCGTAAATAAAACCTCCTAAAAGCCCAGCTAAGTAATCCGTATAATAAAATGAGGCTAATGCACTGCTGAATAGTGCTGAAAGCGTCAGTATGATTCTGACAGCTATCAGATAATCATCCGATTTTTCAAGCAGATCCAACACTTTCTTAGCTTTCCTGTTACCTTCAATTGATAACTCGATAATTCTAGTTTGGTTCAGTGACACCAGCGCTATTTCAATCGCCGCAAAAATCCCGTAGATCAAAGTCAATAAGATGATGAGTGAAACATGCCCAATTAAGGGCTGTATACTCCCAGGATCTGAATTCATTATGTTTTTTCTCCTTTTTTATAAACAAACTTTTTATTTTTTTTAAAATCAAAGTCACTATATCACATATCCTATGGTCTCACAACAGAATAATGCACTAGATTTCTATGCATCATAGTTACTCAGTTGCTTTCAAATCAGATAATACCGGCAGGAATCTGTCGACGACATCGCCACTGCTTTGTCCTTCTAAAAATCCCAAAAACGTAAAATCATTATCTTCAGCATCAAAGGCGTAAACAAATCCATTTGTGACATTTTCGCCGTCTTCTGAAATTTCAGCTGTTCCCGTCTTTGCACCGACTGTAAAAGGTAATTTAGAGAAGGCATGAGCTGTACCATTCGTGTCTTGAACTGCTGTAATAAGATCTTCCTTAATCAATTTTGCAGACTCTGCGGTTACTGGACTTAATTGATTTGCTTCTCCCTCTTCTTCTAATTCAAGTTTAGGGAAAGTCATTGCTCCCTCGTTGACAACAGCTGAATAGAACGAGATTTGATGAATTGGACTCATTAATAGCTCACCTTGCCCGTAAGCAGTATCTGCTAACAATGTTGGACGACTGAGCGTTCCATCATTAGATATTTGAGCGGGTTGCATACTAAATGGTAAATTCATATTCGCTCCAAAAGGAAACTGACTTAATTTTTCTACAAAATTATTTTCACCCATTTCCAAAGCTTCCATTGCAAAATAGATGTTATCTGAATACGTAATAGCTGCTTGCAGATCCACTTCTGTAACGGCATCGCTTACTCTAGTGATTTTATGATCCCCAAAAGAATTATCTTCCGGCTGCCATTCTAGTCCTTCTATTGTATGTGTTTTGTCAGGTGTAGTTACACCTAAATCAAGCCCAATCATAGAAGTAAGAATCTTGAATGTAGAACCAGGTGCATATCTTTGAGCAAAACGCGCTAAGAAAGGACTATCTTCATTTTCTGTATAACTCTGATATTGTTCATTTGAAATTCCTTCAATAAATAATTGTGGATCATATGACGGAGAACTAGTTGCAACTAGCAGTTCTCCTGAATCTGGCGCCATTACAACAGCTGAGCCTGGATCCCCTTGTAGCTGATCATACATTTCTTGCTGCAGACCCATATCAATTGTCAAACGAATATTTTCACCGTCTTGTTTTTCAGATTCAACCAAGACTTTTTTCGTCTCTCCTGCTTCAGTTTCAATATAGATTTGTCCACCCTTTGTTCCTCTTAATCGTTCATCAAAAGCTGCTTCTAATCCTGCTTTCCCGACAGTATCACCAGATTGTAACGTTGGATTACTTTCGATATCTTCCGCTGTAACCTCTCCGACATAGCCTGTCAAATGCGCAGCTGCTTCACCTAATGGATACATTCTAGATTCAGTTTGTCTATATACGACTCCTGACAATTCTGGTCTGTTTTCTTCATCCACTACTTTAATAGGTACAAAACTTTCATCAGTTACCCAACTCTGCTCAAGTAATTCTTCTAATGAAGAAACCTCAAGGCCAAAATTTTCTGATATATTAGATAATTGTTCGTTACGCACATCTCCTTCACCTAATGCACCTGGTAATAATCCAGCTTCCCATGCACTTCCGTTTCCGGCAAGCATATTTCCATTCCGGTCATTAATACTGCCCCGTTCTCCTTCATCATAAGAAAGTTTGACTGTATCTCCTTCTTCCATATCTGGAAAGATCAAGGAAGTATCCCAGTCCACAAACATTTCATCCTCTACTTCTGAAAAAGTTGTCTGATATTTTAAATCTTCTAATCGGCCAAGTGAAGTATCCATGGCAAGTGTATATGAAAATTTATATTGATCAGTTTCTTCATCTAATACAAGTTCATATTCCATATTATCTATATTACCAGCTCCTATTCCAGAGAATATCGTTTCATATCTTTCACCGATTTCTTCTCTAGTATAGGGTGCTTCACTGATTGATTCTTCAGATAGTAAAGTAACAAATTCTGTCATATCATTATCAGCCAATGCATCTAAGTAGCTTTGCGAAAGTTCTTCGGCTAGCGACTGACGCCTTTGCGCTTCTTGATTTGCTTGCCAGTTACTGTATAAAAAGTATCCACCTACGCCAACCATAATAACTAATATTACGATTAACGGGACGAGCCAGACCTTTTTACTCTTTTTCTTGTTATTAAAACTATTTGAAGATCTCTTCATACATAACCCTGCTTTCCAATTATTTAAAATGATTCTATTAGTGGTTTCATTTATCTAATTTAATAAGCAATTTTACATTAACTTTCAAAATCGTCTTTTTCCTGTTTTCTATATTTATCCATTTTTTTACTGAATAATTTACCGTTTGACGGTGGAGTATACGTAATTGCATTAGCTCCTGCTTCTATGGTAGCTTTTATACTTTCTTCCGTAGGTCCTCCTGTTGCAATGATCGGTAATTTAGGATAGTTTTCTCTAATTTCTCTAACTAACTCTGTTGTGTTGCCAGCATTAGAAATATTCAAAATATCAACTCCCGCTGCCAATCTCTCATCAATATCTGTATATTCAGATACGATTGTCATAATAATCGGAATATCAACGACTTCATTGATAGCTTCAATTGTTTCGATTGGAGTCGGGGCATTTACAACAACCGCCAGGCACCCATGAGCTTCTGCGAAGAGAGCCATATTAGCCGAACGCGGTCCTTGAGTTGTCCCACCTCCCACGCCTGCAAGTACTGGAATCGTAGATACAGATGTAATAGCTTCAATAATTGCCGGATGCGGTGTAAATGGATAAACAGCCATAATCGCATCAGCATTATTATTCATAATGATTGCGATGTCTGTAGTAAAAAGCATCGCTTTAAATCGTTTCCCATTTATATTAATTCCACTAGCTTCTCTTATAACATCTGGAACCGCAATATAATCTTTTCGCAAATTAGTCTCAACGACAGGCATTTCTTTTTTTTTGGTCATTCCTTACTCTCCTGTTCAATAGTATCATAATCATATTTATATAATTCGTATGTTTCTATCACAGAGATTACTTTTTCTGGATAATCCGGATCAGTTGCGTATCCCGCCGTTTGCAGTGCCTGCGCTGATTCTTCATAAGTGGGCGCTTCAATCACTTCTTGATAAAGATCTTCATCCCATTCAGTACCATTCTGTAGGAGTTTTGCATAATCTTCCATTGATTCAAACAATGAATCATAACTTCTAAATTGAGCGTCTATTTCAATCCACTCATCCTCTTCAAATTCTTTAGTAGCATAAGAACTAGGATTTTCTCCTTTGATGCCATAATAATTATTTTCTTTTTGGGCTAATTCACTTTTACCCCAATTAGACTCAAGTATGGCTTGTGCAATCATCACACTCGGCCTTACACTATATTTTACTTCAATAAGCTTAGCATTCTCTGCTAATTCATTAATAAACTCTTGCTCATAACTTGTAGAAACACCACTCGGTTCTTCAAATAATTTTTTACTGATCAATGCAATCGAAAATATAAATAGTAAAATAATTACTAAAATAACTTTCATTCCTAAAATCACTGGACTCTGTTTCTTTTTACGTGGACTTTTGTATTTTCTGATCGCCTTTTTAGGCACGACAATCTTCTCCTTTGAAACCAATAGACAATTTTTTCTTAATAATTATTCATCTAGTCTTGTTTCGCGTTCCGTTAACAGTTCTATATATTCTTCAAGAGCGAGATTATGATCTATAATAAATCTGGCATTTTCTTCTCCAACATATCTAAAATGCCATGATTCATAATTGATATCTGTTACTTCTTTCTTATCTTCTGGATAGCGTAGAATAAATCCATAATCACCCATTGTGTTGATCAAACATTTCTGCGACTCTTGAGTATCGTAATCAGGTGTTAATCCATTTCCTTCTGCAATCCATTCTTGATCGACAATATCAATGGCTAATCCAGTGTGATGCTCACTTCTTTTAGGAATAGCAATATATTCTTCTGTTTTCTCGACTGCTTCTTCTTTCGTATATCCTTCTTGGACATATTGATTGATACTACGGTCGTAATTATTTTGCTGTCTTTCAACTGACCTATAACCAGATGCGAGATATAAATTATGCCCTGCTGATTCTGCTGCAGCTGTCCAATTTTCATATGCATTTACTATTTTGCGGTCAATTTGTTTATCAGGCTCCACTTCTACTAAATCAGGTTCAAAATCATCTGGCAATGGATTCCAGTTATTAACCAAAATTAAATTCCAGTCTTTTGTGCTGACATTTTCTGGAAGTGATTCTATCAATGCAAGGTGGTCTTTTTCTTCTTCTGTCACCGAGTCGGTTTCTTCTTTAGATTGATTACTATTAGTAGATTCACTATCTTCTTGATCTGTTGCAGTTGTTTCAGATACTTGTTCGTTTATTCTCTTCTCGTTATCTATAGCAGAACATCCTGTCAAAATTAATGAACTTAATAGAAGAATAAGCCGTCTTTTAATCATCATAAAAAATCTCCTGATTTGTTTAATTCACTTCTCCTATTTTACCACAACGTAAACGAACATAACAAAGTCTTGGCAAATATCTGAACTTTATTAACCGTTTACTTCATATTTTTGATACAATTAACTAGGAAAACTTGTCTTATAACAAGTAACTTCTAAAATATACTGAAAGTAGGAATGATTATGACTAGAATCAAATGGGGAATAATTGGACTTGGCGGGATCGCTCATGATTTTGCAGCTTCATTTAAATCAGATAACGCAGAACTCGCTGCCGTTGCTTCGAGAACGCTTCAAAAGGCCCAGGATTTCGCATCAGAATATAACGTTCCAAAAGCTTATGGACACTATGAAGCCCTTTGCTTCGATCCAGATATAGATATTATATACTTGGCAACACCTAATAGTCATCATGCAGAAAATATCAAGATGGCACTAAACGCCGGTAAACACGTCTTATGTGAAAAAGCCATGGTCATGAACAATACCCAACTTGAAGAAATATTAAGCTTGGCTGACGAAAAAAATCTGATTGTTGCTGAAGCAATGACGATTTATCATATGCCTTTATTCAAACAGTTAAAATCCAGAATTGAAGCTGGAGAATTTGGCAAATTAAAAATGGTCAACGCAATGTTCGGAAGTCTTAAAGATACTGACCCTTCTATGCGATTCTTCAATAAAGAGCTAGGCGGCGGAGCATTACTTGATATTGGTGTCTATGCCTTGTCATTCGTTCGCTACTTTTTAAGTAGCCAACCGACTGATTTACAAACAATGGTCAAACTATACGAAACCGGTGTTGATGAAATGAGTACCATTCAACTAAGTAATGATAAAAATGAATTGTCGACTGTTTCCTTATCCTTTAGAGGTAAAATGCCTAAACAAGGCGTCATCATCTGCGAAAATGCCTTTATTACTGTAATAAATTATCCTAGAGCAGATAAAGCAATCATCACTTACCCAGATGGTACAACAGAAACTATCGAAGCTGGATCTTCAGCATCTGCTTTGTCTTATGAAGTACAGGATCTTTCTGACACTCTACTAAATAAAGAAAACAAAACTTATATTGAGTTAACTAAAGATGTAACTGACCTCATGGACAAATCTGCAAAAGCCTGGGGAATGGATTTGACTAAATAAAGATTAATAAAAAAGATAGATGTCGTAATATACGACATCTATCTTTTTTAATTTACTCTTGTGCTTTTAAAGCTTCTATCATGTCAATAAATTTCAGTTTGAAATGCATCAAGATCATCACTAATCCCGAGAATAGGAAAGTAAGTAATCCTGAGAATAAGAAACTAGTAAAGTTGATCTGACGACTAAATCTCATTACATCAATTTCTGCAGTCTGTAAGACAAACCGCTGCATAATGACACCTAGACCAAGTCCGAATATGATTCCCATCAAAGTCAATACAAGGTTTTCTCTATAAACATACATCGTTACTTCTTTATCATAGAAACCAAGTACTTTAATCGTAGATAGTTCTCTTTCTCTTTCCGAAACATTAATATTAGTTAAGTTATACAAAACAATAAACGCTAAAGTGGCAGCTGATATGATAATGACTAGTGTTACCACATCTAAACTATCTAAAGAACCTTGCATGGTATCATAGATTGCAGAAACAAAAACTACCCCTTGAACCGCTTCTTCTGCATTTAAAACTTCCCCGATTTCATCGTCATTAATCGTTTCGGTATTATACTTCAATAACCTAGTATTATAAACAGGAGATTTTTCTGTAGCCTTCTCATAAGCTTCTGGAGACATATAGACATAATGCTGGAAATAATGTTCTACGATTCCTTTAACTTCTACTTCATATACTTCTTGGTCATCTCCATCAATTTGAATCGTATCCCCTTCAGAAACGTTCAATAGATCAGCTAACTTCTGAGTTATAATCCCTCCCTCTTCAGGAAGGTCATAGATTTTATCTGATTCATCCTTATCTTTAAGAACAACATATTCATTCATTTCGCTAGCATCTTCTGGAACGAATACGTTGACATCCTGACGATTTTCACCTACTTCTGCTGTAAAGGTGTTCTGCTCCACTTCTATGCTGCTGTCGATTTCTTCAATATTTTCTAGAGTATCTATATAGTCTGTTCTATCACTATCATCAGCATTCGTGTTTTCTGAAACGATTGCTTGATACTGATTGATTTCTCCATACTGGATACTGCCGATATTTGAAATAGAGTCAGACAAGCCAAATCCTGTTAATAAAAGTGCCGTACATCCTGCTACTCCAATAATCGTCATTAACATGCGACCTTTATATCGGAATAAATTTCTTGATGCAACTTTTTGAGTAAAGCTAAATCGATTCCACAAGAAAGGAATCCTTTCAAGTATAATCCTTTTCCCTTTTTTAGGGGATTTTGGTCTTAGTAAATCTGATGCATTACTTTGTAGAGAAATGCGTACTGATACTAAAGTTGCTAATCCTGTAGCACATAGTGAAGCAATTAATGAGATTATTGAAAAGCCCCAATAAAATTGTATGCCTATATCTGGAAGATTATATAACGATCCATAAGCATCCATGATAACAGATGGAAAGACCCAATAACCTAACCCTAACCCAATTCCAGCTCCAACTATTGTAGCCAGAAAAGCATAAACAAAATATTTTGTTGAGATATCTTTATTAGTGTAGCCGAGAGCCTTCATTGTGCCAATTTGATTTCGTCCTTCATCTACCATTCTGGTCATGGTAGTCAACGAAATCAATGCAGCGAGCAGAAAGAAAAATACTGGGAATATTTGAGCAATGGCACTGATTCTCTCTGAATTTTCTCCATATTCTTCATAACCGGCAAAGTAAGTACGATCATTAACTAAATATTTAGGTGCTTGCAGATTATTTAATTCATCTTGAGCCTCTTCTAATTCTGTTCTAGCATCATTGATCTCAGTCTCTGCTTCTTCTCGTTCGCTATCAAAAGTTTCAAGCCCTTCTTGATACTCTGCTTCTCCATTTTCAAGCTCAGCTTGAGCTTCGGCAAGTTCTGCTCTACCATTTTCCAGTTCTGACTCAAGTGTAGCTTCCGCTTCTTCAAGTTGTTGTTCACCAGAGTTCAGCTCAGCTTCTTGGCTTTCAATTTCTGCTAACCCGGCGTTTACCTCTTGTTGAGACTGGTCAAGTTCAGCTTCTGCATCTGCTAGTTCTTGACGTCCTTGAGCAATTTCTTGTTCTGCTGCTGCTAACTCCTGAGCTTGTGCAGCTAATTGCGCTCTATTATTTGCTATTTCCTGGCGGGCAGCTTCTACTTGTGCTTCCGGTAATTGCGGCGTATTTGCTTCTAATTCCTGCTCAGCAGCTTCTAGTTCTTGTCGAGCACTTTCAATCTGCTCTCTGCCTGCTGCAATTTCCTGTTCTGAGCTAGTTATTTCAGCTGCTGCTGCTTCGCGACGAGCTTCTAGTTCTTCTCTTCCGGCATCGATCTGGGATTGTGCATTTTCAAGTTCTGCTTTACCTTCGGCGATCTGTTCTTTTCCTTGCTCAATTTCATTTCTTCTAGAATCAATTTCAGCACGTGCTTCCGCTTCTTTTTCTTCTAGTTCAGCAAGCCCTTCATTATAAGCCGCCTGTCCTTCGTCCAATTCTGTTCTAGCATCTTCTAATTCTGTTTCAGCTTCATCTAACTCTGCTTGAGCTGATTCAATTTCTTCATAGCCATTGTCGATTTCTTCTTGACCATCTTCTTTGATCGAAGCCAATCGTTCTTGCGGTCTATCTTCTACTAACGCTTCTAACTCATTTGCTTTTTCTTCGATAAAAGCATCATATTCATCACTATAAGCTTGATACTGACTGGCTTCATCATATTTAACAAATGTCTCTGTCCGGTAATCCAGATTGAAATCATCTTCTAGAATGACTGAAAATCCATCTAACGTTCCTGATCCTACTTGAGTACTTCCCCGATTATTACTCTCTACATAAAGAGGGCTTTTCACAAATCCAACAATTTCATAGTTAAGTTGGTTGAATTTATCTTCGTAGGCTTCATCTGTTCCTTCTTCAAGCTGAATAGTGTCGCCAATTTGAAAGTCTTTTCTATAAGTTGCTGTTGAATCTAATGCAATTTCTCCAGACTTTTCTGGTAAGCGACCCTCTAAAATCGTATATTCATTTAACTGTTGATTCTTGTCAGAATCCATTCCGTATATTTTAGAAGTAATACCACTGCTGTTTAAAACCACATCAGTTGAATAGTAAGATTCTACAGTAGCATCCTCTACCGTATTCAACAACTCAATATCTTCATCATTTAATCCCATAGTAGAAAGTACTTGAAAATCCATCAAATCATGATTTTCATAATATTCATCTGCAGTTTTGATCATAACAGGCCCAGTCGCACTAATTCCGGCAAAGAACGCTACCCCTAGTAAAATGATTGCTAAAATCGATAGAAATCGTGTTTTTGTTTTCCAAATTTCTCTAAAAGTATCTTTCCATAAAGCTGTTTTTTTCAATTCCATTCCTCATTTAAGTTGTATTCATTCACGGATCAGGTCAACATATTCGTTTTGCTTTTATTTCACCACTCAATATCGTGTACTGGAGTAGGCTGCTCATTCACTGTCATACTTCTTACTTTAGCATTATTGATATCAATTACCCTATCAGCCATTGGAGCAATTGCTCGATTATGTGTAATTACAACAACTGTTGCACCGTATTCTTCTTTAGATTTGTTTAAAATTTCCAATACTTTTTTTCCTGTTTCATAATCTAATGCTCCCGTTGGCTCATCACATAAAAGCAATTTAGGCTGCTTAGCAAGTGCTCGAGCAATTGCAACTCGTTGTTGTTCACCACCAGATAGCTGTGCTGGGAAATTATCCATTCTATCTTCAAGTCCAACGCTCTTCAATACTTCAGCAGCATCAAGTGCATCTGGTGAAATCTCTGCAGCCAGCTCTACATTTTCTTTCGCTGTAAGATTAGGAATCAAATTATAATTCTGGAATACAAAACCAACATCATCTCGTCTATATTTAGTTAATTTTTTTTCATTAAATCCAACAATATTCGTACCATCAATAATAACTTCACCCTCGTCAGCTGAATCCATGCCACCTAAGATATTCAATACAGTCGTTTTCCCCGCCCCACTCGGACCTACTATCACAGCAAATTCATGTTGCTCTACATGGAAAGTTATGCCATTATTAGCAACAACTGTTGTTTCGCCTGATATATATCTTTTGTATTCTTCTTTCACGGTAATATAAGCACTCATACATTTTTCCTCTCTATTATTCTCTTACTATATATTAGCACAGCCTCTGAAGAACTTGTACCCAGTATATTTTTCATCATATTTTCTTCACAAAAACGTCAGAGTTCCAAAATAAAAAGCCAGTAAAGTTATCCATACTCTACTGGCTCTTTGAAGTTAAGGTTTAACTTAGCTGGTTTTCTCTAAGACCATGACTTTAAGATAATCACTTTCTGGATACTGTTCATTTGTTTTAAAATCTTCTGGCAATCCATACTCTTCAAGTAAATAGGCATCTACTTGTTCTTTGTCAAATGCTTCATTAATCATTTGATAGAAATCATCTCTACTTAATTTCCAAGTATTTGTTGAAGCAATTAATATACCGTTATCCGCTAAGATTTCTAATGCCTCTTGTACTAAGCCTACATAATCTTTTTCTACGCTGAAGGTACGTTTTTTTGTACGTGCAAAAGTGGGCGGATCTAAAATAATAATATCAAATTTCAAATCATGCTTTTTTGCGTAATCTAGATAATCAAAGACATCAATTATTCGAATCTCATGATCATCAGGATTTAGTCCATTAACTTTAAATTGTTCGATCGTTTTAGATTTACTTCGCTTTGCAGCATCAACGTTAACTGTCTTGATAGCCCCGCCCATAGCTGCGGCTACAGAAAATGCTCCGGTATAACTGAAAGTATTTAGAATCTTTTTACCAGTTCCCCATTCTTCCATGAGTTTGCGACGAACGTTTCTCTGATCTAAAAAAATCCCAGTCATCCAACCTTCATTGATATAAGTTGCATACTGAATACCGTTTTCTTTAATTAATAAAGGTTCAGGAGGCATTTCACCAGAAACATGTCGTGATTGGATATCTGCATTTTTAAAGCGTACTTTTTCAATTATTCCTTTAAAGTCAGGTATAGCAATCTTAAATGCTTGATAAATTTGTTCACGATGGCTATAAATTCCTTGATTAAACCATGAGAAAATGTAAAAACCATCGTAGTAATCAATTGTTATACCACCGATTCCATCACCAGATGCATTAAATAGACGAAACGCATTTGTAGAATCGTCTGCATAGTAAGCTGTTCTAGCATCACGTGCCATTCGGAAGTGTCGGTCATAGAAGTTAGAATCAATTGGTTCATCTTTATCAGTTGTAAGAACCCATCCTACTGTACGATCTTCTTCACCAAGATATCCTTTACCAATAAAGTTATTATTTTGATCAGTGATTTCAACAAACTCACCTTCTATTACATCGCCCATTGTTTTAAAATCATATTCTTCTAAAGCTTGATATCCTTTTTTTAGGCGATTAGCTGCTAGTGTTTTTACTTTTAATTTTCTCACTCTTCTACTCCTTTACTATCTTTATCGGATAGTTTATGGTGATTCTCATTATAACATAACTTTTGCTAATTTTATTACCCCATGTAAAAAGGTGAATGTCAGACTACTATTTGACATCCACCTTTTATTATCATTCAGTTGTTTCAGATGCATCCATTTCTTCTGAATTACTTGAATTGTCAGTATTTGAAGTTCCTTCTGAATCATCTTGATCATCTGGAGTATCTTCCGACAATTCTGGAGCGTCTGTTTCATATAAATCTGCTGTAGACTGTCCGCCATTCATTTCAATCAAGCTTGTACTTCTAAGCGGATCATTCTCTAATACTTCTAGCTGATCACTATAAATATAGTCATTGCGTTCAACATCACTAAATGATTCCGGGGTATAGAAGCGCAGCAAGTCCATCATCATTAAATCGTCTGATAATGATAACTCTCGTGTAGCTTCCACTTTTATTTCATTTAAATCAGCTAATTCTTCTTCAGATAAACTATCCTGGATTTCTTCGCCTGTATCATTATCATAAATACTTTGGCCAATAAACGAATAGTCATCTGTAACGACGTTTCCGTTTCGGAAAGGAATTGCATCATCATGCTCATCTGAAAGAATGTCTTGCCCCATAAATAGATAATCATCTGTTTCAAGTCCTAATAAATGCATTAAAGTTGGTAACATATCGACTTGTCCACTAACCTTATGAGATACTTCTCCATTTTCTGCACCTGGTACATGAATGATCATAGGTACTTTCTGCATTTGAGTATTCTCGAAGTCTCCCCACTCTTCTGGATCTTCACCCAGTAATGAAGCAAGATGAGGATTTCTCATATTAGAAATACCATAATGATCTCCATAAAGCACAATGATTGAGTTATCATATAGTCCTGATTCTTTTAAATAGTTAAAGAATTCTTCAATAGCCTGATCAGCATAATTCGCTGTAGCAAAATACTGATTAATTGTTTCATCATCTGTTTGAGCAGTAGGGAACCCAGCATTCTGCTCATCCAGTGGATAAGGGAAGTGGTTCGTTACAGTAATAAATTTAGAATAAAACGGTTGTGGTAACTGCTCTAGATATTGAACAGACTCATCAAAGAATAATTTATCTTTTAATCCGTATTCCATAGAGTTATCGCCAGATACATCATAAAAAGCTGAATCGAAGAAATAATCGTAACCGAACTGTTGGTAAGTGTCATTTCTGTTCCAGAAAGATCCAACATTGCCATGGAAAGCTGCAGAAGTATATCCAGCTTCCTGTTTAAGAATATTTGGTGCTGCATGGAATGTATTTGTGGAACCAAGTGTTTGGAATGCACTTCCTTGAGGCAATCCATATAAAGAATTTTCTCCCAATATTTCTGCATCAGAAGTTTTTCCTTGACCTACTTGATGATAGAAATTATCGAAGCTATAGGATGATTCATCATGAAATAAGCTGTTTACAAAGGGCATGACTTCATGCATTTCACCGTTTTCATCTTCTAATTCATAATCAATCAGAAACTGCTGAACACTCTCCATTGCTATGACAATTACGTTGCGTCCTTCAGCTTCCCCGAAATATTCAGGGTTCGGTGCCGCATGATTCTCTTCAGCAAAATCAACAATATCAACTAAATTAGATTCATCTGCACTAGCCCGGACATGATTGTTCTGAGCAGTCTGGAAAGCATCGTAAGCTGTAAAGAAGTTCAAACCAAGGTATTTCACAATATAGTTACGATCGAAAGTTCTAACTAATAACTGCGGTCTGTTACTTTCGGCAAGAGCTAAGTTACCTGCAAATAATGCGACTCCTAAAACGGTCGTTGCAACTGCATAGCGTTTTTTTAATGGACGATTATCCATTTTGATAGGTGATTTTTTCTTATATAGAATTGCAACGAGTAAAATGATGAAATCCATCCAATAGAAAATATCCCAAGGTCTCATCATAGCAGCTGTTGAAGAAACAACCGCTCCAGAAACATTATTTGATCCTAATAATATATTCATTGTAAGAAAATCACTAAATTCTCTATAAAACATAACGTTAAAATACAATATCATCGAAGCAATCGCCATTACAATAAATAGGGCAATATATGCTCGTTTAGTCTTTTTAAAGTAGAGTGCAATAGAGAACAGAATAACTGTAAATGCTATTGGATTGATCAGTAAGATAAAATGCTGGATTGCACCAGATACACCTAGGTTAAATTCTACCAAATAGACTAGGTAGGTCTTTAACCAAAACAAAATACTGGCTAATCCGAAAAATCCAATTCTTGTATTTAATAAATTTTTAACTTTAGACATGAATATGCCTCCTATTATTTCTGCAATACCTAAAACATCAGTATACTTTTTGTTGTTTAGTAACATTATTAATCTCTAGGACATTTTACATTAAATTTACATAGAAGGCAAATGTTGAAACCATGTAAATTCAAGTATTAAAATAATAAAGAAATCAAGCATTGATAAGGGAAAAAAGTCCACAAACCCTTATATTATTACTATAAGGGTTTGAAGACTTAAGATATTATTAAACTTTTAATTAATCTTCTGAATCTGGAAATTCAATTGTAAATTTTGTTCCATTTCCTGGTTCACTTTCTACTTCCAGCTTAGCTTTATGCATTTCCGCTAGCTGCTGAACAATTGATAATCCTAATCCTGATTCACCATACTTCGTATTGGTTCTTGAAATGTCTGCTTTATAATATCTGTCCCAGATATTTTTCATTTGGTCTTCAGTCATGCCTATTCCATTATCTTTAATAGTAATCTGAGTCCCTGTCTCTGTTTTCATACCACTTACCTCTATCAAACCGTTATCTGTAAACTGTATTGCATTTTTTATTAAATTCACTAGAATTTGTTTGAAACGATCATAGTCAGCATATACCGTTAGATTCTCTAATGAATCTATCTTGAGTGTATTATTAGAACTTTCTGCAATATTCGTCATCTGTTCCTTTATTTCATCTAGAATTTCAGAAACAGGAAGATTATGTTTAGTTAAAATAATTCGATTTGACCGAATATTTTCATAATCAAGATTCTCATTGACTAATCTGATCATTCTTTTTGTTTCTTTTCTCATTAACTGGATACTTCTCAATCGTTGAGATTCAGGAATAACATCATATTCTAGACCTTCCAGCAATCCGTTAATTGTAGTTAGTGGTGTGCGCATTTCATGAGCAGCATCTTGCATGAAAGTTTTTCGTCTTTCTTCTTGGCGCTCGACTTCCTGCCTTGACATATCCAAAGCATAGATCATTTTATTGAAATCTTGAGAAAGATTATCAATTTCATCTCTATCTTTATGTTCAAGACGAATATCATAATCTCCTTCAGCTACCATATGGGCCGCTTGTCTTAATCCATTTACACGTTTTACTTGATAACGGGCAAATACAAAACTCATTATAATCGCAATAATCGTGGAAATTAAAAATGCATTAAACAGATTTCTTTTCAAATCACTCATTTGTCTTTCTATCTGACTTACCGGTGCACTTACAGCTACAAATCCAGCATAGTCTCCCGCATTCGATGTGAAATATGGTAAATAAACATATGCTGTTTCTCTAGGATTCCCATAAAGATCTGCTTGTTCAGTCGTTAAAGAAACACGTTCTCCATCTCTTAATCGGTCTTCTTCTTCTGGAACAACCCTAGTTTCTACGTTTTCTGGTAAATTTGGGAAAACTAAATCACCACTGTCATCAAATACAAAAAATGTAACTCCTTGATTTCCCAGCAGAGATTGAAAATTAGATAATTGACTAGCTTTCAAATTTACATCTACTATTGATTCTGCATATGCAAACAATCTATTTTCAGTTCCTTTTATAGCAGTGTTCCGGGCAAACAAGACGATTGAAATGACTGATATCGTCAGCAGCATAATGATAACTGATAGAAACCCCAGCATTTGTTGATAAAAATAAGGAAACTTCATTTTTATTCTATAGCTCCTGTGTCATCAAATTTATAACCGACTCCCCACACAGTATGGATTACTTGTGGACCGTTTTGTACAAGTTTTTGTCTCAGTTTTTTAATATGTGCATCTACCGTTCTTTCATCACCGAAATATTCATAATCCCAGACCATTTGCAAAAGCTGTTCCCTGGAAAAAACTCTTCTAGGACTATTAGCCAAAGTATAAAGTAAATCAAATTCTTTAGGTGTTAATCCTTCTAAAGGAGTCTCATACAATAAAACTTCTCTTGTATTTCTATCTAACTTCAAATGTTCTGTTTCCACTTCATACAAACTATTTTCTGATTCTTCAGAATTGATTTGCGCATTTGCTCTTCTTTTAAGAGATTTGATACGCGCAACTAAAGTCAATGGACTAAACGGTTTTGTTACGTAATCATCTGCACCGATTTCTAACCCTATCACTTCGTCGCTTTCTGTATCTTTAGCAGTCAGCATAATAATCGGGATTTGAGTAGAATGTTTTCTGATTTCTTTACAAATAGTCATCCCATCCATTTCCGGAAGCATGATATCTAATACCACCAAATCATATTTATTCTGATTATCCAAGTAAGTTTCTAATCCTTTTTTACCATTATGAACAAAGGTCGCTTCCCATTCTTCTTTCAAAAAAAACATTTCAATCATTTCACATACGGACTCATTATCTTCAATCATCAAAATATCCATGCGTATCCTTCTTTCATTAATATCTCTTTATAAGCTTCATTCTACATTATACAACGAATATTTGAAAATTTTGTGTGGTTTTTTGTCTGCAAAGAAAGAAATAAGATAAAATAATGAAAATATAAAGAAGATAAACGCTTATACATTTAAAATAAAAAAAGCTCGCTAAAGTATCTAGCGAACTTTTCTAACACTTAGTTATTTTGGACGATTTTTATTTTTTTGGCTGCAGAAAGCGAACTTCATTAACAAAAACTTCAACTACATAGACTGTTTCTGACTCATTACTCTGATAAGTTCTTGATTGGATTTTCCCAGTCAATCCTATCAAATCCCCTTTATTACAGTATTCCTCGATTAGTTCAGCTCTTTTGCCCCACACTACAAATGGTATAAAATCTGCTTCTGTTCCGTGATCAGTACGATAATTTCTCTGGACTGCCAAGACATTATTCAAAACAATTTTTCCGTCTCCTACATCCCGCAACTCAATTTCTCGAACAATTCTTCCTACCAATGCAACTTGATTCATCCGTTTTCCTCCTAATGTACTCGTCTTTTTGACAGATCTGTTCTTTAAACAGCTCTATTACATAAACTGTGCATTTATAGGAAAAACCACGAAAAAAAGATGAGTAGAGATTACTCTACTCATCTTTTAATGTTTTAGAAGTGGATATTACATAAAGAAGTCTAAAATATGTTGCCACAATTCAGGTTCAAATACATCCATTGGACTACCGCCATCACCAATAACTCCATACCCCAGCATAACTCCTCCGATAAAGGCTACGGCAATCACTAAGATTACTAAAAATATTTTCAATAGATAAATTCCAGTCTTCTTCAAAATATATTTCCAATTCACGAAATACACACCTCTAAACATTTCAATTTTATTTTCAGATTATTTCTTTTGATCTTATATTTTATCCAGATCACTATATTATTTACGTTTTTTTAAGCTTTCAAGTAAAATTCCTGTACCTAATGCAACAGAATCTAATGGGCTCTCAGCTTTAAAGACAGGTACTTTTAGTTCTTCTGCAAACAGCAGATCGATTCCGTCGAGCAAAGCCCCTCCGCCTGTTAGAATTATACCACGATCAATAATATCGGCTGATAGTTCTGGTGGTGTTTTTTCTAATACTTCTTTTGCTTTCTCCACTACAACCACCATTGATTCACGAGTTGCTTCCATTACTTCGAGAGAAGAAATAGATACAGTGCGAGGCAAACCGGAAACTACATCTCTTCCTCTGACATCCATTGAGTCATTGCGACCATGATCAAAAATCACACCTATTTCTTTCTTTACAGCTTCTGCTGTGCGCTCTCCGATCAATAAATTATGCTTTTTCTTCAAGTAGACAATGATATCGTTATCTAATGTATCCCCGGCAATTTTTACAGATCGGCTTGTCACAATACCGCCCATAGATAGAACTGCTATATCGCTTGTTCCGCCTCCAATATCAATCACCATATTTCCGCTTGGTTGAAAAATATCCATTCCTGCTCCAATAGCAGCAACTTTCGGCTCTTCTTCCAGATAGATATTTTTTCCGCCACTCTTTTCAGCAACTTCAATTATAGCTTTTTGCTCAATAGCCGTAATATTTGTAGGACAACAAATTAAGATATTGGGTTTCGATAAAAACCCTTTAACGTTCAGTTTATTGATAAAATAAGTAAGCATTGCTTCTGTTATGTCAAAATCAGCTATAACCCCGCCTTGAAGCGGACGAATTGCTTGTATATTCCCCGGTGTTCTTCCTACCATTAAATACGCTTCTTCACCTACTGCTAGGACTTCCTTAGTTTTAGTATCTAATGCCACAACTGAAGGTTCATTTAGCACTATACCTTTGCCTTTAACGTGTACTAATACGTTTGCAGTTCCTAAATCGATTCCAATATCTCTTGCCATAATTGTTCTCCTCTCAAGTCTTTCAGCGATTCTGCAAGATTACTTAAAAGACTACTAGCTGATTTATAATTTCTGATATGTGCTTTCTAAAGTTCTCACTCTTCCTATCATACTCAAGATTCTACTAAAGAGCAAGATTAAAAACAGTCCAAATTAAATAAAATCCTTACAAATGCAAAAAAGGAGAAAACCATAAGATCAACTTATATGATGATCTTTCTGGTTCAGCTCCTTATTTGCTTTCAAATAAAATTTATTCTGCTACTATAGCATCTGTTGTTTTAGAAGTAACCTCTTCCGATACTCTTTCAATATCAGCACCTAATTGTTTTAGTTTTTCGTGGAATTTATAATATCCGCGATCTAAGTGATTTAAGTTAGTTACGCGAGTATAACCTTTAGATACAAGTCCTGCTATGATCAATGCAGCAGAAGCTCTTAAATCGCTTGATGCAACTTCAGCTCCTTGTAATTGTGTACCACCAGATATCATAAGACTTTGTCCATCAACTTTAAATTCTGCATTCATTTTACGTAATTCTTCCATATGCATGAATCGATTTTCAAATACAGTCTCACGCATAACGCTTGTTCCTTTTGCATTAAGTTGAGCAATCGTCATCTGAGCTTGCATATCTGTTGGGAATCCTGGATGTGGCATAGTTTTTACATCTGTAGGAAGTAATTGAGCCGGTCCAAGCACACGTAAGCCTTCTTGTTCTTCTTCAAACATTACACCCATTTCTTTCAACTTGGAAATCAGTGGTTTATTATGTTCTGAAACAGCATTTTTAATCAGCACATTCCCTTTAGTTACTGCAGCAGCAACCATAAAGGTTCCACTCTCGATACGATCAGGAATAATCATGTGATCTGTCCCAGTTAGTTCTTTGACTCCTTCGATACGGATAGATTCAGTCCCTGCACCGACTACTTTTGCACCCATACGGTTCAAGAAATTTGCTAAGTCAACAATTTCTGGTTCTCTTGCAACGTTTTCGATTGTTGTTGTTCCTTCAGCGAGTGTGGCAGCCATCATAATATTCTGAGTAGCGCCGACACTTGGGAAATCAAGATAGATATGGGCCCCTTTTAATTTTTCAGCAGAGGCTTCTATATATCCATTTCTGATATGTACCTCTACGCCCATCGCTTCGAATCCTTTTAAATGAAGATCGATTGGACGAGTTCCAATTGCACAACCACCTGGCAAAGCTACTTTTGCATATGAATTACGTGCTAATAGCGGCCCCATTACAACAATTGATGCCCGCATTTTGCTCATATATTCAAAAGGTGTTTCTTCATTCAATTCACTTGTTGCATCTAATGTCATTTCTTTATTTTTTTCATCAAAAGATATGTCTACATTTAAGTAATTCAATACTTCTTTCATTGTATAAATATCTGATAATAACGGTACATTTGATAAATGGTTTTTTCCTTTGCTCGCTAGAATCGTCGCAGCTAAAATTGGTAATGCTGCATTTTTTGCGCCTTCTACTTCAACAGTTCCATTTAAAGTTTGTCCGCCGTTCACAATGATCTTGTCCATACTATGCCCTCCAAGGTAATACTCATCCTATTATTTAATCTTTTTCAGTTTAATCGTACAATTTTTTTATCATATAAAAAATCATTATTTAAATACTTTACAAGTTATAAAATATATAGTGCTTGCTTAAAAATAAACAGATATATTTTATCTATTTAATTTAAGTTTTAAGATTAGATGAACAAAAAAGTTCATAATAACCTGTCATATTATATCAGAAAGCAACCCTTTTATAAACTATTACCTCTCAAGGCCCTATGACATTTTTGTGAACTTCAACTCTATTTTCTATAAAGCCTATACTATCAGTTAAATAATTGAACTAAATTTTGTGACGATAATATAAAATCTATAAAAAAACTGCTAACAGTGTAGCCAATTGCAATAGAAAGTAACATATACAATACTCTAGCTTGTTGTATATGATATTTTTTTATCCAACTATCTGTTTTCAGTCCCTGTAGTGCCCAAAAGGTAATCAAGATAAAAGTTATGTGGGATATAATAGTAATCAAAGATTGTAACCCTATAAAAGTCATATTCCCAATCCTTCCATAATAATTTTAGCATATCGGACTTATGAATTCATTTTTAACGCTTATTAAAAGTAATCAAAATAGAAGAGCATATTAGAAAACCTCAATCCAGTTTATTGGATCGAGGATTTCAGTATGGTTTTATAATGTTCCGAACAGTCTGTCACCTGCGTCACCAAGACCAGGTAAAATATATCCATTTTCATTTAATTTATCATCTAAAGAAGCAGAATAGATATCTACATCTGGATGAGCATCTTGTAAAACTTTGACGCCTTCTGGAGCAGCAACTAGACACACAAATTTGATGTTAGTTGCGCCTCTTTTTTTGAGTGCATCAATAGCTGCTACTGCAGATCCACCTGTCGCAAGCATCGGGTCTACAACCAGCAATTGGCGGTCAGGCAAATCCGAAGGAAGCTTGATAAAATATTCTACTGGTTCCATCGTCTCATGATCACGATACATTCCAACATGTCCAACTTTTGCTGCTGGTATTAAATCCAGCATTCCATCTACCATGCCCAGTCCTGCACGCAAAATCGGAACAATTACAACTTTTTTCCCAGACAATTGTTTTTGTGTAGATTTAATTAGTGGTGTTTCAATTTCTACGTCTTCTACAGGCATTTCACGAGAAACTTCATAAGCTAATAACCTAGCAATTTCATTTACAACTTCTCTGAAATACTTTGTCCCAGTTCTTTTATCTCTGATGATTGTAAGCTTATGTTGAATAAGTGGATGATTGATAACTTGAAATTTACCCATTTAAACGACTCCCTCTTTTTGGATTTATAGTGATCTCAATAAATTGATTGACTTGCCTGATTTCCTCTCATTATTGTACAGAAAGATTTGATCGTTTTCCATCTTATTTATCAAATTTAATGAATTTCAAATGACTTTGTTACCAGCTGCCTTTTCTAAACGATTCATATAAGCTTCTCCGATTCCTATTCTGCTATACGACTCTGCTAAAATAACCGTTGCTTTCGTTTCTTCAAAATATCTCAATCCTTTGAATAACCGTTTTGAAGCTGATGCTGTGTCCCGCTTCTTACCTAACGAGAATGAACAATTATGTGCTGGCTTGAATTCTTTAATAATCTCTTCAGAAGCTAGTAACCCTATCACTTCGCCTTTGTTTTCATAATAGCGGATAGCTTTTTCCCAGCCGATTCCATTTTCCGCAACAATGACAACTGGTTCTGAAGGAGAATAATGAGTATATTTCATCCCCGGGGCCATTGGTACATCAGTCTGATTTGAAAGTTCTGGCTTAAACATAACGGGACCAATTACAGCTTCTAGTTCCTCTTTAGATATTCCTCCCGGTCTAAGAATCACTGGTTTACTTGAATCAGATAAATCTAAAACTGTTGATTCTAAACCAATACCAGTTTCACCGCCATCAATAATACCTGCTATTTTTCCATTTAAATCATGGTAAACATGCTCTGCTGAGGTCGGACTAGGTCTACCCGAAGAATTTGCACTAGGAGCTGCCAGAGGTATGCCACTTATTTCAATTAACTTTAACGCAATTGGATGATCTGGCATTCTTATTCCGACCGTATCCAACCCGGCAGTAACCGTTTCTGCTAAAGGGCCTTTTTTTCTTAAAACAATCGTGCATGGACCAGGCCAGAATTTTTCCATAACTATTCTGGCCTTTTCTGAGATATCTTGTGCATATTCACTGACTTGTGCGAGATTTGCAATGTGAATAATCAGAGGATTGTCGCTTGGTCTTCCTTTTGCTGCATATATTTTCTTAACTGCTGCATCATTAGTCGCGTCTGCTCCAAGACCGTACACAGTCTCAGTAGGGAATGAAACTACCTCTCCTCTTATTAGTAATTCAGCTGCTTTATAAATTTCCTCTTCTTTCATCCATACAGTATCCATTGTTTCACTCCAATCTAATTCCTGCTCATACTTTCAAGTCATCACAAATACGACACGGTCTTGTCCTGCCATATCCTGCCATATATCAATTTCAGCTTCGGGAAAAGCTTTTTCAAATAGGTTATAGACACTTTCACCTTGAAGATACCCAATCTCCAGAATGATTTTTCCTTTTGGTTTCAGTAATAACGGTAATTCTTCAGCGAGTCTTCGATAAATCTCTAATCCATCTTCTCTAGCAAACAACGCTACTGATGGTTCATGATCTAATACCGACTGATCCATCACAGATTTCTCATTAATAGAAATATAAGGTGGGTTAGAAATGATTAGGTCAAACGATTGATCTTTTACTGCCTGAGTTAAATCACTTTTATAAAATTCAACATCAGCTCCAAGTGTTGCAGCATTATCTTCAGCAATTTCTAAAGCATCACTACTGATGTCGACTGCCACTACCTGATCATCTTGCCTTTCCAGCTTATGTGAGATTGCAAGCACTCCACTTCCTGTGCCAATATCCAATACTTTAAATGGTTGATTGGGTAATTTTTTGATATATCGATCAAACCATTCCTCTGTTTCAGGTCTAGGAATAAGTGTATTTGAGCTCACATTGAATTTTCTGTCATAAAACCACTCATGTCCAACAATATACTGCAGGGGCAATCCTTCTATAAATGATTGCACATCTGATAAAAACATCTCTTTAACTGCTTTGGACATAGGCTCTGAGTAACGTCTAATCAATTGAGTTTTACTTAAATCATTTCGTTCTCTAAGTAGCCATTCAGCTGCAAAGCCTTCTTTACCTCGACTCTTTAAAAAAGAAGAAGCCCCCGCCAGGACTTCTCTAAATGTCTCTTTCTCATACAATTCTTCAAACTTCATTTTAGTACTCATCTTGAAGTTGTTCCATTTTCTGAGCTTGTTCCCAGAATACCAGCGCATCAATAATTTCATCCATTTTTCCCGCTAATATCTGATCAAGTTTCTGAATTGTCAAATTGATACGATGATCCGTCACACGGCTTTGCGGGAAATTATAAGTGCGAATTCTTTCAGAACGATCTCCAGTACCAACTGCGGACTTACGTTCAGCATCAACTTCAGCCTGAGCTTCCTGAGTAATCTTATCATATATACGAGATTTCAAAACTTTCATTGCTTTCTCGCGGTTTTTTAACTGTGAACGTTCATCTTGCATAGCCACAACTATCCCAGTTGGCTCATGGGTCAATCTCACAGCTGATGCAGTTTTGTTTACATGCTGCCCGCCCGCTCCACTTGCGTGATAAATATCGATACGAATATCATTTTCAGCAATATCAATTTCTACATCTTCAGCTTCCGGCATTACTACCACTGTAGCAGTGGATGTATGAATACGTCCCTGAGATTCAGTCTGTGGTACACGCTGTACTCGATGAGCTCCATTCTCAAATTTGAGTTTAGAATAAACGTTCTGTCCAGTAATCATTAATGTTACTTCTTTATATCCGCCTAATCCATTGGAATTTGCATCTAGTATCTCCGTTTTCCATCCCTGCGAATCAGCGTAGCGCTGATACATTTCAAGTAGATCCGCAGCAAATAACTGTGCCTCATCCCCACCTGCTGCACCACGAATCTCCATGATAATATTTCGTTTATCATTTTCATCTTTGGGTAAGAGTAGAATTTTTAATTCATCTTCTAGTTTAGCTTTTTCAGTAAGCAGTTCTTCTCGCTCTTCCCTAGCCATTTCTTCCATATCCGCTTCTAAAGTCTCTTGAAGCAGCTCCTCTGTTTCTTTAATCCCTTCGTTCACTTCTTTGTACTTACGATAGATTCCAACGGTTTCTCTAAGTTCACCTTCTTCTTTACTTAATTTCATAAATCGGTCAGTATCATTAATAACAGCAGGGTCACTTAGTAACTCGTTTAACTCATCATATCGATTATCCACTTGTTCTAATCGGTCAAACATACTCATTTATTTTCGCCTCTTTCTAAAGCACTTTTTCTCATTGAGTCATAGTAGTGTTTCCGACAGACTGGATAATAGTCTTCGTTACCACCCACCATGATCTGATCTCCTGTGTAGACAGGTTTGCCATTATGCATTCTCATGTTCATAGTTGCCTTTTTATGACAGAACCAGCAGATCGTTTTCATTTCTTCAATCTTATCAGCTAGTAACAATAAATATTTTGATCCCTCGAATAATTCATTCATGAAATCATTCTTCAACCCAAAAGCCATTACCGGTATACCTAGTTGGTCTACAATTTCTGCCAATTGTAATACATGATCTTTTCTTAAGAACTGTGATTCATCTATCAATACACAGTCGGGATGCTGATCCATTTTTTTTACAATTTCATATATATTCATTTCATCATCAATCGGTATAGCTTCACGTTTGAGTCCAATCCGACTAGAAATTTGTCCAACTGTATCTCGATCATCGATTGCACTTGTAAATAGAAGGACTGACTTATTCTGTTCCTCATAATTGTGTGCTACTTTTAAAATTTCAATAGATTTTCCACTATTCATTGCTCCATATCTAAAATACAGTTGAGCCACTTTATTATCCTACTTTCATTGTATTGTTGATTACCGTAAACACTTGCTTATAATAAACATGGTTATCCTTATAAATTATATGATAAGACTAGAGAAAGTACAAGGGAATGTATTAGTAAGACAAATAAATTACCAGGTTATCATCTCCATAATTAGTTCCATAAAAGTTTCTTGCAAATATATAGTTAGAATGTATTTTATAATAATTGTCTTCTTAAAACGAAATTATTTACTTTGAAATATGTTAAACTATAAGTACAAAAGTGTAAGGAGACTGATTATGACGCAACCATTATTTTTAAAAGGTGTAATGCAGGAAAAAATCTGGGGTGGAACCAATTTGCGTGATTTTTTTGGTTACGACATTCCAAGCGAACATACTGGGGAGCTTTGGGCAATAAGTGCTCATAAAAATGGTCCAGCAGTTGTAGAATCTGGAAAGTATGCCGGAAAAACATTAACTGAATTATGGGATCAGCACAGAGAGCTATTTGGAAATCAAAAAGGTGACGTTTTCCCTTTATTAACGAAAATATTAGATGCTAAAACCGAATTATCGGTTCAGGTTCATCCAGATGATGCTTATGGACTTAAACACGAAGGAGAACTGGGCAAGACTGAATGCTGGTACGTAATTGATGCCGACAAAGATGCTCAGATCGTATTTGGACATCAAGCTAAAACTCGTGAAGAATTCATAGATATGGTCGAGCAAGAAAAATGGGAAGATTTACTACGATATGTAACTGTTAAACCTGGCGACTTTTTCTACGTTCCTAGCGGTACGATCCATGCAATTGGTGGAGGAATCACTATTTTAGAAACACAACAATCCAGCGATACAACATATAGAGTCTACGACTATGATAGAAAAGATGATGAAGGAAATACAAGACCATTGCATATCAAACAATCAGTTGATGTGACAACTATTCCACATGTAGATCCGGATCTTTCTCAAACCACGGCAGAGCAAAAAGGTGCCCTGATTACTACACTAGTTGAAAATGAGTTTTTTACTGTTCAAGACTGGAAAATTTCTGGAGAATCTACTTTTAAATCATCTGGCTTATACACATTAGTTAGTGTTTTGGATGGTATGGGTACGCTAACTGTAGATTCTGAAACTTATACACTTAAAAAAGGGACACATTTTATCTTGCCTAACGGAATAGACAGTTGGACTTTCAACGGTGACTTTCATATTATCTCGTCAATTCCTGGTAAGGCTATTTAATCCAATAATCAAAATAGATATTAAAAATCCAAAGACAGCTTAGAATCTAAATCACTGTCTTTGGATTTTTGTCGTTTTGTTTAACACTAACAATTAAATAGTATTATCCTTTGTTAGGTACACTTTCTGTTGATGCAAAATCTGCGTAACTATTTGCTAACCCGTGCTCACTAACATCCATACCTGCTTCTTCTTCTTCAGTGCTTACACGTAATCCAATAGTTGATTGAATCAATTTGAAAACTAGTACCATTGAGACGGTTACCCAAAGAATAACTGCCAGTACCCCAAGAACTTGTATACCAAGCAACCCTAAACCACCGCCGTAAAGCACTCCTCCTTCTTGAGCAAAAACACCTACTAATATGGTCCCTAATCCTCCAGCAACACCATGAACAGCAAAAGCTCCTACTGGATCGTCTATCTTTAATTTTGTTTCAACAAAATCAAGTGCAGCTATCATACTAGCTGAAGAAAGTACCCCAATACCAACTGCTCCTATTGGTTCTACAACTGCACATCCGGCTGTAATACCTACTAGACCAGCGAGCGCTCCATTCATTGTTATTCCCACATCTGGTTTGCCTAATTTAATCCATGATATTCCCATAGCAACCAGCGTTGCTGCTGCTGCTGATAAGTTTGTATTAAGTAAAATCAGGCCAATCAAGCTCAATGAATCCCCGTCAGAAGCTTCTAAAGTAGAAGCACCATTGAACCCGAACCAAGAGAACCATAGAATAAATACTCCTAATGCCGCTAGAACGACATTGTGACCCGGAATAATTTTCGCATTTCCATTCTTATCATACTTTCCAGTTCTTGGACCTACAAATTTAGCACCTATAATAGCTGTAACACCGCCCACCATATGCACTGCTGTTGACCCAGCAAAATCCTGGAAGCCCAATTCTGATAACCAGCCACCGCCCCAGATCCAGTGTCCAGATATCGGATAGATTACGCCTGATAGAATAATCGTATACAGTAAGTACGAACTGAACTTAGTACGTTCAGCCATTGCTCCAGATACAATAGTCGCTGCTGTTGCACAAAATACTGTCTGGAACATTAAAAACACATATCCAGGAATAGAAGAGTCATAGTTACCCGTAACAAAGAAATCCGGAGTCCCTACAATTCCTAGAATAGAAGGACCAAACATAATCCCAAATCCAATTACCCAGTAAAGTAGTGATCCTAAAACAAAATCCATAATATTTTTCATAATAATATTTCCAGCATTTTTAGCTCTAGTTAGTCCTGATTCAAGTATTGCAAAACCAGCCTGCATAAAAAATACGAGTACAATTCCTAATAAAACCCAAAGTGTATCAGTAGCTGACATGTTCTTATCTCCCCTTATTTAAGATAGATCTACTATACTTTTAAAGTGGTATACTTATCAATAGAAGGGATACAATTCCATCATATATTAAGAAAATCCTCTTATAACATTAATTATATATAGTATTTGATGATTAATCGTTATATTATTTAATGTTCACTTCTGTTATTGGTCTATACATTCATACAAAAAAACTGAAACCCTCAGACTATGAAGGTTTCAGTTTCTTATAAAATCAAAATATTTGTATTATAAGTTATTTAAGCAAAGGCTGTATTTTCTTCATAAGATGCAAACTGACTATTATATAAATCAGCATAGAAACCATTTTGATCCATTAGTTCATCATGGTTACCAGTTTCGATTACATCCCCTTCATTCATTACAATAATTTTATCTGCATCACGGATAGTTGACAGTCTATGTGCTACGACAAAACTTGTTCGATCTTCAAGTAAATTATTCATTGCTTTTTGTATGAGTATTTCTGTTCTTGTATCTACAGATGACGTTGCTTCATCAAGAATCAACACTTCCGGATCTGCCAGGAAAGCCCGAGCAATCGTAATAAGTTGACGTTGTCCTTGAGAGATGTTTGTTCCTTCTTCATTCAAGATCGTATTATATCCTTCCGGTAGCCTCTGAACAAAGTCATCTACATGCGCCGCTTTTGCCGCAGCTAAGATGTGGTCTCGATTTTTACCATATTGTTCACTACCATAGGCAATGTTATCCCAAATCGTTCCATTGAACAACCAAGTATCTTGTAGTACCATAGAAAATTTTGTTCTCAATTCAGGCTGTGGAATATCTCTAGTATCCACTCCTTCAAATCGAATACTTCCACCCTTGACGTCATAAAATCTTTCCAGTAGATTGATTAAGGTTGATTTACCAGCGCCAGTAGGACCTACTACTGCTATCATATTGCCCGGTTTAACAGTAAGATTAAAGTCAGTCATTAATAATGGATCATCTGCTTCGTCTCCATAACCAAACTGGACATGTTCGAATTCTACTTTATAAGGAGAATTTTCTTTTGGTTTTAAGCCGGATACTGTTTCATGCATTTCTTCTTCATCTAATACTTCAAACACTCGTTCACAGGCTGCGATGGTTACCTGAATGGTATTTGCTAAATTGGCTATTTGACGAACTGGTTGTGAAAATTGATTTACATATTGGATAAATGCTTGGACATTACCTAAAGAAACCGTTCCATTCGCTACTCCAATACCACCGACCAATGCTACTCCAAAGTAACCTAAATCTCGAGAAAAGCTAACTAGAGGCATCATAATCCCAGCAAGAAATTGAGCTTTCATTGATGCTTCATTTAGTTTAGAACTTCTCTTATCAAATTTAATGATTTCATCTTCTTCACGGTTATACGTTTTTACAACTGTATGTCCCGAATAAGTTTCTTCAACATGATCATTCACGTTTCCTAATTCTTTTTGCTGTCTTGAAAATTGTTTTTGTGATTTAGGTGCTACAAACCCTATTAGTAAAAAACTGATTGGAACGGTTACGATAGTTACTAAAGTTAAGCGAATATCGATTGATAGCATTACGATCAATACTGTTACAAATTGAACTACACTGATAATAAATTGAGTCAAGGACTGCTGCAATGTATTAGCAATCTGGTCCATATCATTAACTGCTCGAGAAAGGATATCACCAGTAGAATGCGTATCATAATATTTAATGGGTAGTGTAGCCATTTTTTCTTTTAATTCTTTTCTCATATCATATACTGTTTTTTGGGCAATTCTTGCAGTAATAAACTGTTGAAAAAACTGAAAAACAGCTTGTGTAACATATACAATAGATACCACTAGAATAATATTTTTAATCACATCAAAATCAATCGGGAATTGTTCAATAGTCTCACCGGCTTCTTGCATTGCTCGTCCTTCTTGAAGACCTCTGTATATCTCAGTAGTTGCACCTCCAAGAATTCTCGGTGCTTGTGTAGCCATTATTGTCGCAGCAATAGCTAAGATTAGTGTTGCTACCAATGCCCAAAATCTTGTAGACATATAACGAATTAATCTAAATACTGTACCCCAGAAATTATTCGCTTTTTTAGATCGGATATGTGCTACATTACTTCCACTTTCTTTAGCCATTAAATATCCTCTCCTTTCAATTGAGATTCCATAATTTCTTGATATATTGGATTATTCGTTTTTAATTCTTCATGAGTTCCTTGACCAACTATGGTTCCTTGATCTAAGACAATAATCTGATCTGCATCAATAACTGTACTGATTCGTTGAGCAATGATTACAACTGCAGCGTCTTGAGTATCTGGTTTTAATGCTTCACGTAATCTTGCGTCTGTTTTAAAATCTAAAGCTGAGAATGAGTCATCAAACACTAAGATATCCGCTTTTGTCACCAAAGCTCTAGCAATACTCAATCTTTGTCTTTGTCCACCTGAGAAGTTTCCTCCTCCTTGTTCTACTCTAGAATCTAACCCTTTAGGCAATCCAGAAACAAAATCTTTACCTTGCGCAACTTCTAAAGCGTGCCAGATTTCTTCATCAGTAGCTTCCGGTTTACCATATTTCATATTTTCACGAATCGTTCCACTGAACAGTAATGCTTTCTGAGGAGCAAAACCAATCAGACGTCTCAGTTCTCCCTGTTCTACATCTCTAACGTCAACACCATTAACTTTTATTTGGCCTCTTTCTACGTCATAGAGACGAGGAATCAAATTAGCTAAAGTTGTTTTACCTGATCCAGTTCCACCAATAATTGCTAATCTTTCACCTTTATTTAGTGTAAAGTCAATGTTTTCAAGGGCTGATTTCTCGGCACCATGGTATCTAAAACTGACATTATCAAATCGTAATGATACATTTGACGTGTCTTTTAAATGTTTTGCTTGTTCAGGGTCTTCAATGGTATTTTGCGTATCCAAAACCTCTAATACACGTTCTGCTGAAACTTGTCCCCGTGGTAAAAAGAATAGAACCATTGACACATTCATAACGCCAATTAGGATTTGCATAGCATAAGTCATGAACGCAACCATATTTCCTACTTGCATATCACCAGTGCTGACAAGTTGCGAACCAAACCAGATAATAAGAATATTTGTTACACTGACCGCCAGCACCATAGAAGGCATCATAAACGCCATGACAGTATTAGCTTTAATAGAAGTTTGTGCAAAATCCCAGTTAGCTTCGTCAAATCGTTCTCTTTCATATTCGTCTTTATTAAAAGCACGAATGACTCGTATACCAGTTAATCCTTCACGGAAAACTCTGTTAAGTCTATCTGTTTTTTTCTGCATTGATTTAAATAATGGACCTGAAAAATGTAAAATAAACCAAATCAAAGCAGCTAAAACGGGTATAGTAATAATAAAGACAAATGCTAATTGTGGTTCTCTAGTATAAGCCATTGTCCCAGCACCAATAATTAAAAGCGGTGATAGAGTCATTATTCTTAAAACCATCATCATAACAAATTGAATCTGCATAATGTCATTAGTCGATCTGGTAATTAATGTAGAAGTACCAAATTTATCTAATTCATCATTTGTAAAGAAAATAACCATTCGATATATTTTCTTTCTTAATGTGTTCCCTAATCCCTGGGATTCTTTAGCAGCAAAGTAAACATTCAATAATGCTGATAATATAGTCAGCAGAGTAAAACCTAGCATGTAGAATCCAGTTCTTATAATATAATCCACATTCCCCTCTGCAACCCCAAAATCTATGATGTTAGCAGTGAGTGTTGGCATGGCAAGCATGCCTGCTACTTGGACTGCCATGAATAAGACGGTTAGAAACACGCGCCAGGGATTCATAAATTTAGCTAATCTTGTCATACCTTATCCTCTTCTCTCTTATTCTTTTTTATTTCAAAACACCTTTTGTCATCCATTCTAAACGAGTTGAAAATAATTTTTGTGTTTCTTCAATAGATAATTCCTTCCAAAAACCTTCCATTATAGTATCGTCTAATATATTTAAAATATATCGTAAAATGTTAAAAAACTCTTGATCTGAGCATGCTTTAACTTGCTCTCTTTTAACAACATTTAAAATATCTTCTTTATTTAGAATCGCTTTTTTCTTCATAGAAGATGAAGGCATAAATGTATTGACTCCAGATTCTTGATTAATCTGATAGTTCATATGCAGGTACATATTTTCAAAAAAACCAAATTTTTCAGAATTCATAATATTTTGAATATATTTTTCTGCAAAAATCTGATACCCCCTATAAAAATCCCCTTCTGCTTCTTTGAAACTATTGACCATCAGACGATGATAATTATATTTGAATTTCCCTATTAAAAAAAAATATAAATCTTTTTTATCTTCAAAATATTGATAAAAGCTTCCTCTAGAAATTTCTGCATTTTTTACAATATTAGAAATAGATGCTTCATTTAAAGATCTCTCAGTGAACTCTTTCATTGCACCAGCGATCAATCGCTGCTTTTTTTGTTCGGGTAAATTGAAAAATGTTTGTGTTGGCAAAATTTTCTCTCCTTAAGTCAGATTCATTTTCAATATTACGAATATGACACTGTGTCATGGAACATACTTTTAATATTATATGTGACACTGTGTCATAAATCAAGTTAAAAAGATTCATTTTCAACTTTTTTTCATTGAACAACCGAAAATAAAAAAAGGCCTTATTTAATAAGACCTTATACAGCAATAAATTAATCGTTTTCTTCTTTTTTAACAAGAACCGCATCACTTGTTGAAACTTTTTCTTCGTAAAGACCCGAATGTTTCTGATACCAAGCAAAGGTTCTAGACACTATGATTTTAAGGACCGCATACCCAGGAATTGCTAAGATGACACCCATTACACCAAACAATCTACCCGCAACTAAAAGTAAAAAAATAATGTTAATCGGGTGAATCTTCAATGTATTTCCTAAAATTTGCGGTGAAATTACTCTTCCTTCTAGTACTTGCTCTATTCCAAATACGACTAATACTGTCACAAGCATAAATGGAGAGTCAACAATTGCCACAATAACTGCTGGGATCATAGCCAGAAATGAACCTAGATACGGTATCAGATTCATGAAGCCTGCAAAAATTCCTAATGTAAGTGCAAAATCCAGCCCTACTATCGAGAATCCAATCCAGAACATAACGCCCACTGCAGCAGCTACAATCAGTTGTCCTCTAACATAAAAACTAATTTGTTTATTGATATCTTCAAGAATTTCCCTCACATTTCCACGAATTTTTGTCGGTACAATTTTCAAGAAATTATCAGGAACTTTTCCTCCGTCTTTTAATAGATAATAAAGGATAAAAGGAGTTGTAAACAAAGTAATTCCTACTTGTGTCAATGTTCCAATAAAACTGCCTATCCCCCCTACTGTAACATCCAAAAAACCTGAAGCTTGTCCACTTAAGCTGCCAATTAGAGAAGTTTCACTTAATTGATCCATAAATCCTGTAAAGGCTTCAGTCCCGAGTAATTCATCTAACTGGACCATTAAACTATTCCAATAGGTCGGCCATTTTTCAATTAGTGACTCTAATTGCTTTTGAATAATCGGCACAATAAAATTTATACCTACGATAAAAAATAAAATAATAAGGGCAAAAACAAAAGCAATTGCAGTATTACGAGTAAATCTCTTTTTTTCTAACCAATCTACGACAGGACTCAACAAATAATAAAAGATTGCCGAGAAGACTATTGGAGGACCAACTATACTCAGGATGATCTCTACAGGTCGAAAAATAATTGAAATCTGTCCTAACATAAAAATATTAAAGAATATCAGTAAGCTAACTAACAAAACAGAAACCACTTTATTATCAATAATTTGTTTCCAAAACCAGGATTTTTTAAAATTAGTTGAGCGATTATCATTATAATTCTCTTTCATTATTGATCCTCCCTTAAGATGTTGCTTAACGATTATAGTTTATCATACCATAACCATATACAATCTTAAGAAATCTATAACTTCTTAGAATTTTATTAATAATATTTAAAATGAGTCCGTATTGAGAAAGTGTAATGAATTCCGTTTCATAAATTTCTTAAGTTTTGGTATACTGATTTCAATCAGTTCAAACAAATTAAGGAGGATTTTTCATGACTCAAAAAGTTTTATTAGGAACATACACTAAAAGAGAAAGCAAAGGTGTATATAGTATTGAATTAGATCTTGAAAAGAAAAAATTAGGTGAAATCCATTTAGAAGCTGAAGTTGGAAGCCCAACATATCTTGATGTGTCCAAAGATGGTACGCTCTTATATACTGTATTAAAAGACGGGAATAAGGGTGGCGTTATTGCATTCAAGAAAACGAATGACGGAACTTATGCAACAACTGATGTTTATACTGCTGAAGGTTCTTCTCCTTGTTACATTTCGTATGATTCTAACCGAAACTTTTTATACACTGCAAATTATCATAGTGGCGAAATTTCAGTATTCAAAACAGACGAGAACGGTTCCCTTGAATTAACCGATACCATGCAGCATTCTGGAAAATCTGTTCATGAAAACCAGAAATCTGCACATGCTCATTATTTCGATCTAACTCCTGATGAAAAATATTTAGTTGCCTGCGACTTGGGAACTGATGAAGTAATCACTTATACAGTAAACGATGACGGAAAGCTTTCTGAAGTAGATGTAATCTCTACTGCACCAGGAACCGGCCCTCGACATATCGTTTTCCACCCAAATGGTAAATTAGCTTATCTATTTGGAGAATTAAGCAGTGATGTAATCGCATTATCCTATAATAGTGAAAGTGGAACACTTTCTCACCTGCAAACTATTTCATCTATCCCAGAAGAGCATACTGGTTTCAATGGCGGGGCAGCAATCCGTATTTCTAAAGATGGTAAATTTGTATATGCCTCAAATCGTGGACATAATTCAATTGTTATCTTTGCTGTACAAGATGACGGCACGCTGAAATTAGTGGATTATGTACCAACTGAAGGAGAAATCCCAAGAGATTTCAATATTGACCCTAGTGGACAATTCATTGTGGTCGGGCATCAGGATTCGGATAATCTAACACTATTCGAAAGAAATACTGAAACTGGAAAATTATCTTTGCTGCAAAAAGATATTTATGCACCTGAAGTAGTTTGTGTAGCTTTTGTATAAAATCATTAACCACGTCTAAAGAGATGCTTTTTTAAAAGCATCTCTTTTCTTTTGTAAGTAAATAGTGTAAAATAAATATAACGAATTCGAGATAAATGAATTTATTATATACTCTTTCTAGTTTTCGTTAAATGTAAACTATTTAATCTTTAGAAAAGAGTGAAATTACATGCCAGAGGTGAAAGGATTTCATCATATTTCAGCATTTACTAAATCGATGGAAGACAATCTTTATTTTTATACTCATATTCTGGGATTACGTTTAGTGAAACAAACCGTCCATCAAGAGAATTTGCAGACTCCTCATTTATTTTATGGAGATTACTGGGGGACCCCAGGTACTTTACTGACTTTCTTTGTTTACCCTAAAATAGGAAAAAGTTACAAAAATGATCATTACTATGGAACAGTCAGCCTGTCTATTCCTAAAGGAAGCTTGATATATTGGAAAAACAGACTAGAAAAATATACTATTAGGTTTAATATAAACATTGAAAAGTCATCTATAAATTTAGTCGATCCTGATGGTCTCAATCTTGAATTGCATGAATCTGTTACACCGGATCTTTCAACAACACCTATAGCCTATTCTCATATACAAGAAGAATACCAGTTGATTCGGATTTCTAAAATCAACTTACACACACGTCTTGTTGATAAAGAAAGACACTTTTTAAAAGAGTGGTTGTCTTTGACCGATTCATTTATGCTCAATCCTACTTCAAAAGAACAAATACAATTGATTGAAAGTCATACAGATGATCGTTCACGATTGGGAAGAGGTTCAATTGACCATATTGCTTTAACAGTTGAAACATTTGAAGATCTCGAATACTTCAAAGAAAGAGCTGAAAAATACGGATATCAAGTCGAAAAGTTAATTGATAGACACTATTTTACTAGTTTATATGTCAAAAGCCCTTCAGGCTTGCGTATTGAGCTGGCTACTGAAAGACCAGGATTTACAATAGATGAATCTTTAAAAGAATTAGGTAATTGTAAAATCACTTTTAAGCATTAAATATTATTCTATAGGAGGCAATAAAATGACAAACCAAGAATTAAAAGGTATTCATCATATTACTGCAATAACAAGCAGCGCAGAAAAAAATTATGAATGGTTTACAAATATATTAGGATTAAGGTTAGTGAAAAAGACGGTTAATCAAGATGACATTCAAACTTATCACCTGTTTTTTGCTGACGATGAAGGAAATGCAGGAACAGATATGACGTTCTTCGATTTTCCGAATACTCCAAAAGGTTCAAAAGGTACCAACGATATTTCCAGATCTTCTTTTAGAATTCCAAATGACCGTGCATTAGATTATTGGCTAAAACGCTTTGACCATTATGACGTTAAACATTCTGAAATCAAAGAACAATTTGGTGTAAAAGTGATCCAATTTGAAGACTTCGATGAGCAGCAGTATCAATTAGTCTCTGATGAAAATCTTGAAGGCGTAGCACCTGGAAAACCTTGGAAAAATGGTCCAGTACCTGAAGCGTTTGGAATCTACGGTTTGGGACCTGTCATAATCAGAGTGTCTAATCTTGAACGAATGTCATCAGTTCTAGAAAACACGTTGAACTTTAAAAAAATTGCAAAAGAAAATCAATATACACTATTTGAAATGGGCAAAGGTGGAAACGGTGGTAGAGTGATTATTGAAGAAAGCACAGTACTCCCACCTGCTCGACAAGGCTACGGCAGTGTTCACCATGTAGCATTCCGTGTAGAAGACAGAGAAGTTCTTGACTACTGGACAGAACGCATCAGCAATTTAGGTATTCCAAATTCTGGATATGTGGATCGTTTCTATTTTGAATCTCTTTATTCTCGCATGTATCCAGGAGTATTATTTGAATTTGCCACAGATGGTCCCGGATTTATTGATTATCAAGAAAGTTACGATAATCTAGGAGAAAAGTTGGCATTGCCACCGGCTTATGAAGAACATCGTGAACAAATTGAACAAATGGTTCGCCCGATAGATACAGTTAGAAGTACAAAGAATTTCGAAAAAGAGTACTTCGGCTTTGATGAGGTTCAATAATGTATCATTTTAAAGCAAAGGATCTTAATAAAAAGCAAGAGTACAAATTCATTTCTGGCAGTGTAATCCCTCGTCCAATTGCTTGGGTTACATCTTTGAATATACAAGAAGATATAGTGAATGCTGCACCATTTAGCTTTTTCAGTGCGGCCTCCAACCAAATTCCTATACTAACTGTAGCTGTACTCCGTAATGATTTTAAAATGAAAGATACTGCCCGAAATATTCTTGAGCAAAAGCAAGCTGTCGTGCATATTGTTGATATAGGTCTAACCGAAGCAATGAATGCAACCTCGGCCCCACTTCCTTCAGATAAAAGCGAATTGGACAGAACAGATTTAAACCTGATAGAAAGTTCTACAATTACTGTCCCAGGGATCAAAGAAGCAAAGATACGGTTTGAAACAATCCTACATCAACATGTCCCTGTAAAAGATGAAGAAGGAAATATCGTATCAGACTTATTGTTGTTAAAAGTGACAGATTACTATTTTGATGAAACGGTTTTTGATGCTGAAAAAGAGTATATTATACCAGAAGCTCTGAACCCTACTGCTCGACTATCCGGAAGCCAATATGCAGAAATGGGACAACTGTTTTCCTATAAAAGACCAACAAAATAAATTCTTATTGCAAACCCACGAAAAGAAAAAGGCACAGATCAAATTTAATTTGATCTGTGCCTTTTTATAAAATTCTATTTTGCAGAAATTGTTCCAATCTCAGAACCTTTTGTTGTTTCTCCTGTAGTTGTTAAGTCAAATTTTTCTACTTGTTCCATATTACTGAATATAATAATAACTGTATTTTCTTTACCAGAAGCAGCTAACGCTTCCAAATCTACAGTAGAAATTTTAGTGTCTGGTGTTACTGTATCTCCTTCTTTAACTAATGTATTAAAAGGAGCTCCTTCTAATTCGACTGTGTCGATACCAATATGAACTAATACTTCCACACCGTTATCCAGCTCTAAACCGACAGCATGTTGAGTTGGAAAAACACTGACAACTTTCCCAGATCCAGGAGCATAAACATCACCGTCATTAGGAACAACTCCAAATCCGTCTCCCATCATTTTCTGAGAAAATACAGGATCATCTACCTCTTCAATCGCAATAACTTTACCATTGGCTGGACTTGTTAGCGTTTGCGTCTTATCGCTGTCTCCGCTTTTACCTTTTAGAAAATCGAACATTCCCATTATTATCCCTGCTTTCATTTTTTTGGTAGTAAACTTCTGAATGATAAGGTTTAATCTTACATTCATTTTGATTATACTTTATATTACCATAATTATTAAGAATATTTGAATCAATATGAGCCATCAATTATTAATCTTTAAATTTGAAGAAAAATTTTTCGATTTCATAAATTTTATTTTAAATATGAAAGAATAAATTGCTGATTCAATAAGAAACTTTGT
The DNA here is from genome assembly GCF_900114235.1 of Marinilactibacillus piezotolerans. Classification (GTDB taxonomy): domain Bacteria; phylum Bacillota; class Bacilli; order Lactobacillales; family Carnobacteriaceae_A; genus Marinilactibacillus; species Marinilactibacillus piezotolerans. The sequence goes on from NZ_FOSJ01000006.1 coordinate 54,567, forward strand.
ATTAGATATAATCATAATGAGAGGATTCAATATTTATATTTTAATTAAGGATTTATAATATTAACTAGAATAGTTGGAATCTTTAAAAAAATTCGGTATGATAGACAAGTTCAAGAATAATCATACATAAAGGAATAGGAGTTTATTATGTTATTAATCGAAATTTTAAAAGCAATTGTCTTAGGTATTGTACAAGGTATTACAGAATGGCTGCCCGTAAGCAGCACAGGCCATATGATTTTATTTGATGAATTTATGGTTCTCGATGCTACTCCAGAATTTAAAGAAATGTTTTTTGTAGTTATTCAGCTGGCTTCTATATTGGCAGTTATTTTGATTTACTTTCATAAATTGAATCCTTTTTCTCCATCTAAAGACAAAGACCAAAAAAAAGAAACTTGGAATATTTGGTTAAAAGTCATGGTCGGTGTTGTTCCCGCTGGAATAATCGGTCTACTCTTTGACGATATGATCAATCAATACTTTTTTAATTGGATCACTGTTTCCATCACTTTGATTATTTACGGAATTGCGTTTATCGTAATTGAAAAAAGAAATAAAAAATTAGAACCTCAGATTGTGACTTGGAAAGACTTGACTTATAAGATAGCACTGATTATTGGTTTCTTCCAAGTGCTGGCGTTGATTCCTGGGACATCTAGATCAGGGGCAACTATTATCGGTGCGATTCTGATTGGTACTGCAAGACCTATCGCCGCTGAATATTCTTTCTTTATGTCTATTCCGATTATGATGGGTGCTAGTTTGTTGAAAATAATAGGATTTGGATTTGACTTTACATCTGCTGAATTGATTATCTTATTTGCTGGCTGCCTTGTATCATTTGTCGTATCAATATTGGCAATTAAATTCCTGATGACTTATATCCGCCGTCATGATTTCAGTTCATTTGGATGGTATAGAATCATTATAGGAATTATCGTCATTGGTTATTTCTGGATTATCGGCTGATTAAATGTTTGATTTACACATAGCTGTTCCAAATAGATCCCTAATTAAAAAAATAAGCCTATAACCTAATAAGGCTGGGACAGAAGTCTCCATTGAGCAATAATTTGAAGTGTATAACAACCAGAAATCCCGTCAAATCAAGGATTGAATTTCCTAGATTTGACGGGATTTTACATTCTATCTAGTTTTGTCCCGGCATCATTTATATTAGATAACATTCTTGCTAATGTTTTTAATTTTTAGTAAATCATTAAGGTTCGTTTTTTCAGTATCATCTTCTTGAAATGTAATAATTTTTATTTTATAAGTTTAAATTGCCTGAACTGTAATATAACTAACCTATTTTTAGCAAAATCACGGTAAAATGTAATATAATTGATACTCATTTAAAGCAAATATACGGTATAGTACTCTTAACAATAAGTTGCCAGTTTGGAAACTAAAAGGAGTATCTTAAGAATGCAATTTTCATCTCTATTTAGAAAATTCACAAGATCATTTCGATCTAAAAATAGTTTATCAAGTACGATTAAACATTCAATTTCTGAAAATGAATTAGTTGGGAAATGGTCTGTCTATGTCCCGCAATCTCTGCAAGAAATTTCATTAGAAATATTTTCTGAGGGTACAGGAAAATATAACACTAAACCCCTGAAGAGTATATTGCCTCAAAAATCACCCCATCAATTAATTATGAAAGATCATTTTGGTTATAGTTTGATCCTTGAAAGAAAAGATAATGAAAAATATTTTTTATTCGATGAACTAGATGGTACCACTTATCCAATCGAAAAAAAATAAAATAAAAAAATCGTTCAGAGAATAGGATATTTTCCTGTGTCTGAACGATTTTTGATTATGCAATTAAAAATGTTGAAACTAGTGTGAATAAGAACAAAATACTAATCACCCATAATACGGAATTCGTCTCTTTTCTTCTACCTGTTACTGATTTAACAATGGGGAAAGCAATGAATCCATAAGCCATTCCTTCTACAATGCTGCCTGTAAGAGGAATCATCAGGATAATTAATATCAAAGGTATCCAATCCAATAAATGTTCGAGCCTTATTTTCAAGTTAGCAAGAGCCATCGTTGCACCCGTCACAATAATGACAGGTCCAACAGCTTCTGAGGGAATATATGATAAAAAAGGCGTAAGAATAATTGAAAATAAAAACAGCATACTAGCAGTGACGGCAGTCAATCCTGTTTTTCCGCCTTCAGCAATTCCAGCACCACTTTCAGCAACTGGTATTGCCGGACTAGTTCCTAACAGCCCCGATAATAATCCTGATACAGCACCTACTTTATATCCTTTGTTTATTCTTTTCTGATCTGGGATAAGCGCTTCTAGCATACCAATTGTTTCAAAGATCAAAAGCATTAGTAGTGAAAACACACCCAACCAGAACTCAAAACTAAACATATTACTATAATCTGCTGCTGTCAGCATTTTACTATATTCCGTTATTGGCTTTAGATTAAAACTAACTGCTTCTATTGATTCAAAATTGACAAGCCAATATAATACAGTCGTCAATAAAATAGCAATTAAAAAGCCACCTTTTACATTTATACGTTTTAAAATGATAACTAAGAAAAGACCCGCTAATCCAATCCCGTTTAAATTAAACGTCCCATCAATCAATAGTCCAGTATTCTCTAGTCCAATCAGTATAAGAAATAAGCCTATACCAATCGTAATGGCTTGCTTTAATTCTTTAGGGATAGATTCGCTGAAGAGCTTCATAATACCTAAAAAAGCAACGATTACAAACAGTATGCCTGTTATAATTACTGAAGCTAGTCCTTGCTGCCATGTTAAGCCTAAACCAGCTACTAAGGTGAAAGTGAAAAAAGCATTTTCTCCCATTCCCGGAGCCATTACGACAGGAGCGTTTGCAATAGTGCCCATTAAAAAGGTACCAATCACTGCTATAAAAATTGTTGAGAAAACACTGTATTCTTCCGGAACACCTGCTTGAGAAAGAATGCTCGGATTAACAAATAATATATAAGATATCGAAAAGAAAGCTACGATACCGGCAAGTACCTCTTGTTTAACAGAGGTATTAAAATTGTCTAATTCAAATCTATTTAACACATTATCTCGTCCTTTTGCTTTTATTAAAGACACAGCACGTTATAGTGTATCAATTAATCAACGAAATAGGAAGCTTAAATAAACATTAGTCATGAATATTACATATTTGATACATGTCTTTTCTATCTCAGAAAACTGTTAGAGTGGTTCGTTCAATGGATGAACTCCTTCATCCCCGCTGCATTGAGGCTTTGCTTTCCAGATTTCTTCAGTATAACGTTTGATTGTATAATCAGCCGAGAAAGGAGCAGATGCTGCGATATTAAGTAAAGACTTTCTATTCCATTCTTTCTTATCCGAATAAATCAGATCAATTTGGTCTTGCGCCCTGATATAATCATCGAAATCTTTTAAAACAAAATACTCATCATTATAGTGGACTAGCGCATCGAAAACCGCTCCGCCCTCTTGTGGAGCATTTGGAATCGTTCCATCTACTAATGCATTTAAAACTCTGTTCAACCGTTCATTCGAATCATATAGATCTTTAGAGTGATACATATGATTTTTTTCTAATTCAGCAACTTCTCGACTGGATAATCCAAAAATAAAGATATTATCTTCTCCAACGTAATCTTTAATTTCAATATTTGCCCCATCTAACGTAGCAAGAGTCATTGCACCATTTGCCATCAATTTCATATTACTGGTTCCAGAAGCTTCCTTACCTGCAAGTGAAATTTGTTCACTAACTTCTGCTGCTGGAATTATTTTTTCTGCTAATGAAACACCATAATTTTCAAAAAAGACAACTTTTAATTTATCCCCAATATCTGGATCATTGTTTACCAGATTCGCTATAGCATTGATTAACTTGATAATTTGTTTAGCATACTGATAACTTGGAGCGGCTTTAGCACCAAAAATAAAAACTCTTGGCTGTAGGTCAATTGAGGGGTTATCTTTAATTCTTAAATATCTGTCTAAAATATGCAAAGCGTTTAAATGCTGTCTTTTGTATGCATGAAGTCTTTTAATTTGTACATCAAATATCGCATTCGGATTAATTTTTAATCCTTGAACTTCTTCAATATATTTAACCAGTTTTACTTTGTTTTGATATTTTATTTTCCCTAGTTCATTCAGTGTTTCCTCATCATGTTCAAAGCTTTTCAATAATTTTAATTCTGCAGGATTTCGTTTCCACTCTTCTCCTATTTTTTCATCAATTAATTGAGTAAGAGCAGGATTTGCTAAATGGATCCACCGTCTCTGTGTAATTCCATTTGTCTTATTATTGAATTTTTCTGGATAAATGGTGAAAAAATCTTTTAAAACATCATTCATTAATATTTCTGTGTGCAGTTGAGCTACACCATTTACACTATGACTACCAATAATTGCCAAATGAGCCATATTTACCATTCCATCTTGTAGAATTGCTGTCTGCCAAGTGATTTTTTCACCATATAATGGTAATGACTCTTCAACAAATCTTCGATTGATTTCCTCTATGATCATATAAATTCTTGGTAGAAGCGACTGCATCATATCTATTGGCCATCTTTCTAAGGCTTCTCTCAGTACAGTGTGATTAGTATAGCTGCAGGTTTTGACTGTAATCTCCCAAGCCTGTTCCCAGCTTAAATGTTCTTCATCAATTAGTATCCTCATCAATTCAGGAACAACGAGTGAGGGATGTGTATCATTAATGTGCATGGCTATTTTTTCTGGAAAATGCTTTCTTGGAAGATTATATTTACGAAACTGTTTAACGATCGATTGAACACCCGCTGAGACCATAAAATATTCCTGCTTTAGTCTCAATAATCTTCCTTCATAGTTTGAATCATCCGGATACAGAACTTGTGTAATTTCTTTTATCGGTTCAGTCTCTTGTACAGTATGATAATTTTCTTCCTCTTCTACAGGAATTTCAGCTGACCATAATCGCAGATTGTTGATTTTATTAGTACGATAACCCACCATTGGCGTATCGTAAGGTACTGCTAAAACATTTAGCGTATTTTCATATTTGGGAATCCAGTGCCCCTGATGGTCCATTTCCAGCCAAGCATTACCTCCGAATCGAACTATGTAGGAAGACTGATCATTTCTTGTTTCCCATACATTCTGATTACGCAACCAGTACTCTGGTAATTCTACTTGATACCCATCTACAAATTTTTGGCGAAACAGTCCATACTGATAACGAATGCCATTTCCGTTGCCAGGAATACCCAATGAAGCTAGAGAATCCATAAAGCAAGAGGCTAAGCGCCCTAATCCGCCATTTCCCAAAGCCTGATCTGCTTCTGCTTCTATCAACTCTTCGAAATCTAAACCTAATTCTTTTACTCCTGCCTCAATCATTGGTAGAATTCCCATGTTATAGGAATTACTCTTTAATTGTCGTCCTGGCAAGAATTCCATTGAGAAATAGTAAACTTGTTTCACTTTATCATTTAAGTACTGTTCACGGGTAGCCTGCCAGTTCTTTGATAATTTATTTTTAATCAAAGTCCCTAAAGCAATATATTGCTGCTCATTAGTTCCTTGATCATAAGTAAAAGCATACAGGTTTTCGAACATTTTTTTATATTCTTTAGTAAATTCCTTAGTTGATTTAAACATAGATTCATCCCCAATCTAAAATTACTCTTCAAAAATTTATACAAATACCCCTTGGATTTCTCTTGTTCAATTAGAGCTAAGAAAAATCCAAGGGATACACCTATTAGTATACTAAATATTTATATTGACCTAAATATTTTTCTGCTGATTTATGCCAACTATTATCTTTATTCATCCCTCTGATCATCATAGATTTCCATTGATCAGGTTTTTCATAATAAACAGTCAGCGCTCTGTCGATTGTATCCAACATAGTTTTAGCGTCAAAACTATAGAAAGTAAATCCATTTCCTTCTCCAGTTTCCTGATTATAGGCTGTAACAGTATCCACTAGGCCTCCGACTTCATGCACAATCGGTAATGTACCATATCTCAAAGAATTAAGCTGAGATAACCCGCATGGTTCAAATTTAGAAGGCATCAAGAAAGCATCAGCCCCTGCATAAATCAGTTGAGCAAGTTCACTGTCAAACTCAATTCTTGCACTAAATTTATCAGGATACTGATTTGAAAAATATCGGAACGAATCTTCGAAGTAATCTTTCCCGGTCCCGATCAGAACAACTTGAACATTCCGATATGACATTAACTCATCCATTGCTTCGGTAATCAGCTGTACTCCCTTTTGTTCATCTAGTCTAGTTACTACACCAATTAAAGCAACGTTTTCATTCTCGGGTAGTCCAAACTTTTTTTGAAGGAGTAATTTATTTTTAGTTTTCCCAGAAAAATCTTTTGATGAAAAATTATGCGGAATTGTCGGATCTTTTTCTGGATTATAGATATCGTAATCAATTCCGTTTAAAATACCAACTAATTTATAAGATATGTTGCTCAAATCGTCATTTAAGCCATATCCATTCTCCGGTGTCTTGATTTCTTCCGCATAAGTTGGACTTACAGTGGTGACTAAATCCGCATAGTAAATACCACCTTTTAACCAACCTACTTGATTTTCGTATTTTAGTCCATGATCGTGATAAGCGCTGTAGCCCATATCAAATAAATCAGATAACACAACCTGATCGAACTTACCTTGAAACAGGATATTATGAATAGTTAATACAGTCTTAATATCTTTAAGAGCATTGACCCAGTGATACTTGTCCTTAAGTAATACAGGGATAACCGCAGTTTGCCAGTCATTCACATGTAAAATATCCGGAATGAAATCAATTTTCTCAAGCATTTCAATTACTGCCTGAGAGAAAAAGGCAAACCTTTCTCCATCATCACCATAATCATACAGGGTAGGTCGATCAAAATAATAAAGGTTGTCTACAAAATAATAAGTTACATTATCCTGTTTCAATTCTTTAATTCCACAATACTGATTACGCCAGCCAACTCTCAAGTTAAAACTGGTAACATCTTTTAACTGGCTTTGATATTTTTCTGGCATTTTTTGTTTATAATATGGCAAAATCACTCGAACATCATGTTCACCTTTTGCAAGTTCTTTTGGTAAAGCACCCATAACGTCTCCAAGTCCACCTGTTTTAAAAAAAGGAGCACATTCAGAAGCTGTAAAAGCAATATTCATCGTGTTTTTCATCCTTTCATAAAGTTCTATTTCCTTTAACAATCTCGTTCTTACCGATAACGATAGGATTTTCAGGTGTCCCTTCTAAGTGTGCCCCTTTTTTCACATAGACATGCTTATCTAAGATTACGTATTTAAGTGTAGCGCCCTCTTCTACATAAGAGTTCTGCATAACGATAGAATTCTCAACTTTAGCTCCTTTTGCAATGTTCACTCTTCTGAATAGTAGTGAATTAGTCACTTCTCCATAAACCTCACAGTCATTTGCTACTTGAGAGTTATGGATTTGGGCTTCTGGCCCATAGAATGTAGGAGCTGAATTTTTAGAACGTGTCAAAACTGGATCTGCTCTATAGAACAAGGCATTAAAGTGGTCTTCATTCAACATTTCCATATTTGCATCAAAGTAACTTTGGATATCTTCAATAGCTTTTAAATATCCTGTATATTCATAGCCATACACCTTGTCATCCTGTGCTAACGCCAACTGGGCAAAAGATTTAACGCTAACACATAAATTACGTTCTCTAGCTTTCTGAAGATAATCCAAGAATGTTTTTTTGTTGATGACCATCACTTCAATTCCAACAGGGACCAGTGCATCATCAAAGGGAGTTTCAGACAGTGGGGTAATACTTGTAACTCTTTCAGTCTTATCTTCATCAAAATTATATTTATCGTATACCGTATCTTCTCTTAATGAATTTCTCAAAATATTTTTATAAGCAATGGTTACATCACTAGCTTTGTCATTGTGGTAATTCACTATAGATTTGATTTGAATATTTGCCAGCATACTTGAACCCATTAATAAAATATATTCTGCCTTAGAACTTGTAACATACTTATAATGATCATCATAATAAGAAGCTGAATATTTATGCTCGGTTGTGTTTGTCTTTAGGCGTATTTGCGAGTGTGTAAAAACCCCTCCACCAGTAATAGAATCCAATCCCCAAGTAGCTCCAGATCTGATGTGATCATAAAGTGAATGTCCAGATTCTGATATAAACAAGGCTGCTGAAACAGCTTCGGCATTATACAAACTTGAAAACGGAAAATCTATCAAACGGTAACGACAAGCGAAGGGCAAAGACGCTATTGGTCTTCTATTTGTTAAAGGTCTAAGTTTTTCATCATCTTCTACTAAATTAAATATTGCTGCTATTTTATTCCGCATCTTTGTATCCTCCTACTTCTTCTTCATATCCAACTACAGATATTTCTCCATTTTCTCCAACAATCCTTGCACCATCATATATATTGGCATTTTCTCCAATAATCGCTTTTTCAATAATTACATTCTCGCCAATCACAGCTCCCGACATAATCACACTATCTTTGATAACCGAATTTTTGCCAATCTTGACATTATGCGACAGCACAGAATGATTAACTTCTCCAGAAATGTAACAACCATCGGTAATCATCGAATCTTTGACTTTCGCTGTATCTGTTAAAAACTGCGGAGTGGTATTGGGATTTTGGGAGTACACTTTCCAGTCTGCGTCTCTTATATTTAATTCATGATCAGGATCTAAAAATTCCATATTTGCTTTCCATAGACTTTCAACTGTTCCAACATCTTTCCAGTATCCTTTAAACTTATAAGCATAAACTGCTTCACTATTTCTTAAATAAGCTGGAATAACATGATGTCCAAAGTCATCCATTTGTCTATTCTTGGATTGGTTATCCACAAGATATTGCTTTAATCTTGGCCAGTTGAAGATATAGATACCCATGGATGCCAGATTAGATTTCGGTTCATCAGGTTTTTCCTGGAACTCAGTAATGCGATCTGTACGGTCTGTATTCATTACTCCAAAACGAGACGCTTCTTCCCACTCTACCGGCATAACCCCTACAGTAAGCGAGGCAGCCTTTTCTTTATGGAAATCCAGCATTTTTTCATAATCCATTTTATAAATATGATCTCCTGATAAAATCACAACATAATCCGGATTCTTTTGATCAATATAATTAATATTCTGGTACACAGCATGTGAGGTTCCTCTAAAAAATTTTTCTCCGTCGACACTTGAATAAGGTTGTAAGATCGTTGCATCTCCATTATGTCTATTTAATCCCCAGCTTGCTCCATTTCCTACATGACGATTTAATACTAGCGGCTGATATTGTGTTACTACACCTACATTATTAATACCCGAATTTGCACAATTGGATAAAGCAAAATCTATAATTCGATAATTTCCTCCAAATGGTACAGCAGGCTTAGCAATTTGTTTCGTTAATTTTCCTAACCGTGAGCCTTGCCCACCAGCTAGTATCATAGCTACTGTTTCTGTTTTCATATGTTATTGGAAGTATCCTTAGACCTTCCTTCCCTCCTTAAATTCGTTCTATCTTTTTCATTACTTTTACCTATCTATTTTAACTTTTAATTTAACATCTACTGTTTTGGGACACCATATATACGCTTAGGCTTCAATACTACTACGCTGAGTGACGGCAGTATTAAGCTAACTGACTGACCATAACCATGTTTTTTAACTGGCTCGGATTTTATTACTCCTTGTCCTTTTGTCCAAGTTCCTCCAAATGACTTTGATTCGGTATTCCAGACTTCTTCATATTGTCCTTTAAAAGGAACTCCTATCCTAACGCTTCGGCGCTCTACAGGAACAAAATTACAGAGGACAATTAAGAAATCTCTAGTTTTTTTGCCTTTTCTAATGAAAAATAAAACAGTTTCTTCATTGTTACTTGCATCTAATATTTCAAAACCTTCTGCATGATGATCTATTTCCCATAATGCTTTTTCTTCTTTGTAAAACTGATTCAATCTTTTAGTAAATTCATGATGATAATTATTTTGAGGATCTTCTAAGTCTTTCCATTCCAGACCTTCATTATATTTCCATTCTAAAAACTGGCCGTATTCGGAACCCATAAATTGTAACTTTTTCCCAGGATGCATTATTTTAAATGTCTCAATTGTCCTGAGACCAGCAAATTGATTATAACGATCACCGTACATTTTATGCATTAATGATTTTTTCCCATGGACAACTTCATCATGTGAAATTGGCAAAATAAAATTTTCATTGAACATATACATAAATGAAAAGGTAATTAAATTAAAGCTGTTTTTTCGATCGATTGGGTCCATTTCGAAAAATTTCAGAGTATCGTTCATCCATCCCATATTCCATTTATAGTTAAATCCCAATCCGCCTTCGTGAACAGGATGTGTAACTTTACTCCAAGCAGTACTCTCCTCAGCCATCATTAACAAATCAGGATGTCTTCCAAAAATTGTTTTATTCATTTTCTGAATAAATCGTACCCCTTCGCGGTTGTGATTTGTTCCATCCTCATTTGGTGTCCATTCTCCAAGGTCATAGTCCAGATACAACATATTACTGACTGCATCTACTCTTAAACCATCAAGATGAAACTGTTCAATCCAGAATAAAGCATTAGAAATAAGAAAACTATGAACTTGATTTTTTCCCATATCAAAATTTAATGTGCCCCAGCGATTGTTGTCAGCCCGGTTAGTTTCTTCATATTCAAACTGCGGGGTACCGTCAAAATAGGCCAGTGCATAATTATTTCGATTAAAGTGACCGGGAACCCAATCCATTATCACTCCAATATTTGCTTTATGTGCAGCTTCTACAAAATCTTGGAAGTCCTCCATGGTACCAAACTTAGACGAAACAGCGTAAAACCCTGTTACTTGATATCCCCAGCTTGCATCAAGAGGATGCTCCATGAGAGGGAGAAATTCAATATGGGTATATCCCATTTCTTTTACATATGGAATCAGCTCTTCTTGAAGTTGCTTCATCGTATACCAGGAGCCATCTGGATGCTGTTTCCAGGAACTGAAATGTACTTCGTAAATATTCAGTGCCCTTTCATAAATAGCTCGCTTTTTTCTGTTAGCCATCCACCCTCCATCAGACCATCTTTTATCAGGTAATGCCTTGACTACAGATGCATCTTTCGGTCTAACTTCAAAGGCTAGAGCAAATGGATCAATTTTATAATTAACTGTTCCATCGGCCTGAACTACTTTATATTTATAATGATCGCCTTCTCTAGCTTCTGGTATAGTAATCTCCCAGATTCCGGTCTTCAGATCTTTTTCCATCACAGCTTCTTCCTGCCAATGATTGAAATCACCTACCGTAAATATTTCTATTGCATTGGGCGCCCATACTGCAAAACGGAAACCATTCTCAACTTTGATGCATCCTAATGTAAGGTAACTATCATAGTTTTCTCCTATATTAAATAAGTACTTAGATTTTTCATGTTCTAGACTGGTTTGCTTTGCTATAATTTCATCTCTCATTCAAGGACCTCCTTTCATTTTATACGAGAACATACTTCTCATAATTTCGCTTTTGCTTAATATTAAAAATGTACAAATAAATTAATCTACTTTAAAACATATAAATATTCACTTATATAAATATTGTATCCTAGTTTTCATTCTTTACCAAGCGATTTCACTTATAAGAGGAGAAAAGGTAAGAAGTTTTATTTTCTATAAACTTCATTGCTAAAGTGTTTATAGATTCATTAGTTATCACATAAGAAGTTACTAACAAACTCGTAGGTCAGAAAACCCTGCCATCCGCTACTTCTCTTACTTAATAATTATTCAAATTATAAGTTTTTATTCTATTTTAATGGTTTGTCTCACGCTTAACATTAAAAAAACTATCGTTATTACTTTAACCTTTATATTCAGAATTTTGTAACGAATAGGATTAGGTAATAAATAAAAATACTCTTTATAATCCGACTCTAGACCGATGACTTTAGTATGTTAAAATGATATCATTATGAGTGTAAGATAATTGAAGGAGGTTACATAACTCAAAAGGAGGCTAAGAAATGGAAGGATTATTACTAGCTGTTGGCTTTATCGGTGTCGCTGTTGCTATTCTGACACCATTATCTAAAACTGGACTAGGTTTGACTTTAATTAGTTTTATTTTATATTTCAGTTTCATCGGTGTTCATACCTGGTTGCCTGTCTTGTTGTTTACGATTGGACTACTGCTTGTTATCTTTGAGATTTTCATTCCGGAGTTCGGCATCGCTGGAGCGATTGGTAGCATTCTGTTAATTGTAGGATTATATCTGACAATCGGAGATATCGGAACTACTATCCGTGATTTAAGTATGTCTATAGTTATTACTGCGGGTGTTGTTTTTTATCTTGTCCGTAACGGATATTCGCTTGCCAATGTCAATAAGCTAATATTGAACACCAACATACAAGTGTCTCAACAAACTGATTCTAAGAAAAAGACAACTCAGATTAAACCTGGACTAGAAGGAATTGCAAAAACTCCTTTACGTCCATCCGGAAAAGTCTCTTTTGGGATAACCGATGAAACACTTGTAGATGTTTTAAGTTCGGAGGGTCACATCTCTAAAGACACGGAAGTAATCGTTGAAAAAGTGTTAGGTACTAAAATTTTAGTTAGAAAAAAATAGATTAGGAGATGAAAAATTTGGAAGGATATACAGGAGAAGGATTTATAGGCATCATTATTACTGCTGTAATAGTTATTATTTTACTCAGTATCTTTTTAAGATTTGTACCTGTAGGTTTATGGGTCACTGCTTACTTCTCAGGCGTTAAAGTTGGAATCGGCACTCTAGTTGGGATGCGTTTGAGACAAGTCAGTCCTCATGCGATTATCAGACCTTTAATCAAAGCTACTAAGGCGGGTATCGAATTAAACACGAATCAGTTAGAAGCTCACTATTTAGCTGGAGGAAATGTCAACACAGTCATCGACGCATTGATTGCTTCTCACCGTGCAGATATTGATTTAGAGTTTGAGAAAGCAGCAGCTATTGATTTAGCAGGACGAAATGTTTTTGAAGCTGTACAGTTTTCTGTAAACCCTAAAGTTATTGTAACTCCAGATATTGCAGCAGTAGCTAAAGACGGAATTGAAATTATTGCTAAAGCTAAAGTAACTGTACGTGCTAATATCGAACGCCTAGTCGGTGGTGCTGGAGAAGATACAATCATCGCCCGTGTAGGTGAAGGTGTCGTTACAACTGTTGGTTCTGCAAATAAACACTCAGATGTATTAGAAAATCCAGATATGATTTCAAAAACTGTATTGAGTAAAGGCTTAGACTCTGGAACTGCATTTGAAATACTGTCAATAGACATTGCTGATATTGATGTCGGACGTAACATTGGGGCTAAACTACAAACTGAACAAGCGGAAGCTGACAAAAATATTGCTCAAGCTAAAGCTGAAGAAAGACGTTCAATGGCGATTGCACAAGAACAAGAAATGCGTGCTGAAACTCAGAAAATGCGTGCAAAAGTTGTGGAATCTGAAGCTAAGGTACCACTTGCTATGGCTGAAGCATTACGTAATGGCAGCATCGGTGTAATGGATTACTATAAAATGCAGAATATAAATGCTGATACTGATATGAGAAGTTCTATATCAAATCAAGCTGGCCCAACTGACGAAGAAGAGTGATAAAATATGGAAATATTAATTTGGTTATTTCAGCTTTTTATCTTTTTCACTGTTGTGACAGGAATTATGGGCTCAATAAGTAAAAAAAGTGCAAAACAATCACAGAAAAAAAAGTCTGTTTTCGATAAACCTGTTCAAACTTACTCTGCAAGTTCTTCAAGTGATAAAGCACCACGTAATGCTAAATCAAGAACAAACAGAAGATATGAAAATACAGAACGAAACCAGCCTTCTGGAAATATTGCATCTCAACAAGAAGCAGTTAAAAACCTTACTACTGAACGGGAACGTCGCAGACTAGAACGTGAGAATATTGATCGTTCTAGAGGTCGTGCTCGTCAGGATCGTGCAAACAATACTCGAAGGAATTCAAACGAATCTGTTCTAAAAGAAGTGACAACTTTTAAAAATACTAAGGTAATTAAAAAGGCTAAAAATCCAGCACTTTTAATTAATGATAAAAGTCTAGTCAACGCTATGATTTATAAAGAAATATTAGACAAACCTGTTACTTTTAGAGATAAGTCACTATAAAATTAAAAAGTCAGTAACTCCCAAGCTTACATTTAGGAGTTTACTGACTTTTTATTATTTTTTTATTAATTTTATTCAGTAATGGAACTAAGGTTGGATATAATAATAGAAAAAACACTATATTGCCTACTGCATGATACATATCAAACCATAGACCAGCCAACCAATACCCTAATAAAGAAGGTATTGTCATTCCGTAAAAAGGCGCTTGAACGATAGAAATAATCATGCCGTATAAAATACCTGTAGCACCTGAAAATATAAGCCAAATGAACATTGGCCTCCTAACTTTATTAATACTCAAAGCAAGAAGTTTTGACAATAAAATGATAACAGAAAAAGAAAGGATTTGAGCTAACGTCCATGGTCCCATACCCAATGTTAAATTTGATAAAAAAATTGAACCTAATCCTACAATAAGAGCATCTACTGTTCCAAATGATATCGTCAATAGAATTAAAATCACAGTCAAAGGCTGAACATTAGGGATAAAGCTAAACAACAGCCTGCTCGTTTGAGTCACTGCAATCATAAGCGCCAGTACAGTCATATGATAAACGGAAAAAGCTTTCGGTTTATTCACTTGTCTCAAGTTCCCAGCTGATTACATCTCCATCTTCTAGTATATATTCTGCTGCACCTACTTGTGCAAATTCATCATTTATTTCATAAAGCCAATAAGCATTTTTTTCTTGGCTTTGTTCATAACCTTCTATCGATGTGATATACCCTTCTTCATCTTTAACATCATATTGCTCTCTCATTGCATTTAGTAAAGACGTATCTGCACTAAGTTCAACTGTTTTATTTATCTTACTTTCATCTATATTGTAAATATCATCATCAATATCGAACTCAAATTCTACTGTTACTAATTCATCAGTATCTGCTTTGTCTGTGTCATCTTGCTTACTATTTTCTTCATTATTTACACAACCTGTTAGTAAAAAAGTGAATAAACTAATTCCAATAACTTTTTTCATTTTTATTTTCCTCAAATCTTTTGATAAATTGATTCTTCTTAACTGAGCGAAGACTGTTCATTTATGTAAAATTCTCTTTTGATTTTGATAAAACGCTCAAAATCATTCAAAATTTGAAACAAACTAGCTCTACTCTCAAACTCGCTTCTTGTTTTGGGTAAGTCAGATTGCTTAAATTCAATATATAAGTCTAAAATATCGTTAAGCAATTGTAAGCCTGTATTTTTTTCATGAAGCTGTTCTGCAGTTTCTACAAAAAGATCGGCCAATACTTCATTTTGTTTAGTTGCTAACTTTATTAATGGTAAATTATCATAAATTTTTTGAAGTACAACAGATTGTTCTTTTCTCATTTGCGCATATCTTACAAAATATCCTGATCTATTTATTACTTGATTCTCATATTCTTTAAATGCTAAATGATTCATTTCATGGATTTTATTATCTAATTGTTTCAAATGTTCATGAATTGATGAAAAATTTTTTTCTCCTAATAATTGAGACTGAAACATTACTAAGGCTACGCGCATTTCTTCTTCTATTTCTTCTTTTAAACAGTTTAATTCTTTTTGTTGCGAAGGCATCCAACTGTTTACCAGCAATGCCATCACTACTCCAATTAGCATCAGTACAAAACCATTTAATTGCCATACCCAGGAAATACTCTGAGCAGTCATAAAATGAGTAACAAGTACCGTTGTAGGTGCAATACCAGATTGCAAATTCCACTTGCAAGTGATAGGTATAAAAATAAGCAAATACAAGCAGAAGGCAAATATTGTATATCCAATAAAATAAAATAAAATGGACGCAATGATGAATCCAAGAATTGCAGAGCCTATACGTGCTAATGCGGTCTTAATTGATTCTTGTTTCGTCTCTAGAACACTTAAAATGGCAATAACTCCTGATGCTAATGGATGTTCTAAGTTCAACCCTTGTGCCAGTAGAATAGCAAGCAATGATGCTATTGTAATTTTGATTGTTCTAACTGTTATGTTCATCCGTTAACTCCTGCCTACACTAACTAATAACCATTTTCTATTAGGGATTTTTTCATAGCTTTTTTATATTCTATCATAATGTTCCTGACTTTATAATAGAAATCAGTAACCATAAGCCCATTACTCCAGCCCCAATAAATATGACAATAGCTAATAAAGATACTCCTGTTCCTTCGGCCACTGCCAAAATAACAGCTGATGCAAGTATCAAAGCTGCAATAATCACTGCAAATACAATTCTATTAACCATTTTATTTAGTCCTGTCCACTTCACATTTCCATCTACTAGATCTAAATGAATCTTGATACGTCCATTGTTGATTGTATCCAAAGCTTTAGTAAGCTTTATAGGTATAGAAACTGAATTTTGAGCAAATTGGTATAATCCAACCATTAATTTATCTTTTGAAAATGAATCGAAAAATGAAATACTATCATTTGTTTTAATGTAGGATGTTGCAATCTGAAGGACATTGATATCAGGGTATAACTCAGTAATAACGCCTTCCAAGATAGTAAGTGATTTAGCTAAAAGCAGAAAATCATTTGGCATAATCATCTTATGTTTATGGGTAATATATAACACATCAGAAAAAAAAGTGCTTAAATCTATATTTTTAAAGCTTCTCGAAACATAGGTGTGATAGAAATCAGATAAATCTTCATTTAAAGCAAATCGATCGACTTTTGTTTTAACGATAGCCATTTGCAAGAGTATATTCATCATGCTTTCAATGTCTTCGAGAACTAATGAATTAACTAGTTTTACTAAACTTTCTCTAACATTAGAAGATAATTCTCCAGTAATTCCAAAATCCAGAAAAACAATTTGCTGATTTTTAATAATCAAATTCCCTTGATGCGGATCTCCATGAAAAAAACCATCATGAAAAACTTGGGATAAAAAAGAGTACATTAACTTTTCAGCTATATCTTGTTTATCATATCCAGCTGAAACAATTTTTGAAGAATCTAATCCTTTGATTCCATCCACAAATTCTTCCACTAATATTCGTTTTGAAGTTAATTTAAGATAAGGTTTTGGTGCAGTAACTGCTTTAGCTGACTGATTTAATTCACGAAATTTTACTAAGTATTTTGCTTCGTTACGAAAATCCAATTCGATTTTAGTCGTTTCCAGCATTTCTTTGAAGGCAGACTCTGCATCTACCAGCATTTCTTTGACAGTATTTGGTGCCATAGAGACAATTCTAGAAAACAATCTGATATCTCTTAATAAATTTTCTTCAATTTCCGGCCTTTGAACTTTAATTATAACGTTTTCGCCACTTTTCAATCTTGCTTTATGTACCTGAGCAACAGAAGCACTGGCAAGTGGCTGTTCATCTACATATGCAAATACGTCTTCAAGTGATAAACCTAAATCCTCTTTAAATATTCTACGCATTTCATTATAAGAAAAAGGAGGAGCGTCATCTCGTAACTTCGAAAGTTCTTGAATATAGTTATTAGGTAAAAGATCGCGTCTTGTAGAAATAATTTGTCCAATTTTTATAAAGCTTGGTCCTAATTCTTCAAATGCTTTTCTAAGATTTTTTGCATCCTGTTCTTTGTCTCGTGACCTGATACGTGTGTTATATATATGGCCAAAACCATATGATGCAAGTACTGAAGCTATTTCTTTGAGTCGCTCTCTACTTGTTTTAGACATACAATCTCCTCCTTTCTATAAAAAGTGCCAGTTAGAATGAACTAACCAGCACCATTCCGTTTATTTATTGTTAGGGTGATTCTCTAATTTTTTTTCTAGTTCTTGAACTTTTGCTTCTAAATCGTCAATGTCTTTTCTTTGAGCAACATTCATTTCCAGCAATAACGCTTCTAATCTTTCTTTTTCTTCTAGATCATTGGTATGTTGATTTTTCTTTTGAATTAATTCAGAAGTAAGCGACTTGCCTTCTTCGACTGAAAGTTTACCTTTCGCTACTAGTCTATCGATTTGTTCCATCGACTTTTCAACCGCAAGGGCTGTCCCGCCGACCCCAATCAATAATGCTTTCTTTAAATCATCTACTAACATTAAAAGTACTCCTTCCTTATTCAATTGATTTTTAGAAAAACTTTACTACTGCATTTAGTATAGCACTCGTCTGATAGATTGTCAGATAATATCTACTTGTACATTACCTTAAAATAATAAAGATTTTTATAAAATTTATTAGATTATTTTAAGGTACTTTGTTTCCGGCAGCTCGGTAAATCTCATACCATTCTTCTCGAGACAATTGGACGTCTGAGGCAGATGCATAAGTTTTGATTCTCTCAGGGTTCATAGTACCCAAAATGACTTGCATTTTCGCTGGGTGTCTTAGTAACCAGGCAATAGAAGCTGCTTCATTATTTATATTATGCCCTTCTCCTACTTTACTTAAAACTTCATTAATTTCTTTATATTGAGGATTATTTAAGAAAACCCCATTTTCCCCTTGAACTGGTGACCACGGCTGAACTGTTATGTTGTTAAGCCGACAATAATCTAGAACAGCTCTGTCATGATCGACTGAAAGTGGGTCTTTCGTGTTCACATGAATACCAGCATCAACCATACCAGTATGCACAACACTAAATTGCAGCTGGTTTGCAATAATATCTTGATCGATATACTTTTCAAGCAGTTCAATCTGATAAGGACTATGGTTACTTACACCAAAGTGTTTAACTTTTCCTGATTTGTACAATTGAGTGAATAATTCTGCTACCTCTTCAGGTTCTACTAGTGCATCTGGACGATGTAATAATAGTACATCTAAATAATCAGTCTCTAATCTTTTCAAAATACCTTCCACTGAAGTTAATAAATGTTCTTTTGAAAAGTCATAAAATCCTTGTCGAATCCCCGCTTTAGATTGAAGCAGAATATCTTCTCTTTTTAATGAACTATTTTTCAAAGCTTTCGCAAAAGTCTTTTCAGACTCGCCTTTTCCATAAATATCTGCATGATCATAGAAATTGATTCCGCTCTCATTAGCTGATTCTAAAACATTAACAGCAGCACCATTATCTAATGCATTCATTCTCATGCAACCTAATGCTACTTCAGAAACCGATAAATCGCTTTTCCCTAATAAAATCTTATTCATTGTTCTCCTCCTATTATTATGACTATACCCATTGTATAAATAATAATGAAATTAATCGAGAGATAACTTCTAATTTGTTCAAAACATAAAGTGGATTTTATGACAATTTTGTGACAATATAATTTCTTTTATTAAATAACACCAATTGTGACAAAAATTTGTCAATTTGCCTTGATTTCATGAACAATTGTCTTTAATATAAGGGTTGTAACAAATTGTTCACAAATTAAGGTTAACTAATTGAGCTAATGTCATTTTACATAAATGATTGCGCATAACTTTTGAAAAGGAGCAAATTTATTATGATTAAACTATATGTATCACCAAGCTGCACGTCTTGTCGAAAAGCTAAAGCATGGTTAGAAGAACAAAATCTAGAATTCGAAGAAAAGAATATCTTTCATGAACCACTATCTCAAGATGAAATTAAAAATATTTTAAGCCTAACTGAAGAAGGTACTGAAGAAATCATTTCCTATCGCTCTCAAGCATATCAATCCTTAGATGTGGATATCGAAGACTTATCTATGAATGAACTACTGGCTTTATTCAAAAATCAGCCTAGTTTGATTAGACGCCCTATTATTATGGATGATCGTCGTTTACAGATTGGATATAATGAAGAAGAAATTCGTTGTTTCCTACCAAGAGAAGTACGTGAATTAGAGCTTGCTGAAATTCATCGTAAATTAGCAAATGAAGAAGCAATCGAAATTGCATAATTAAAAAGGTCATACAATTGATAGAAATCAATTGTATGACCTTTTTTGGATCAATCACTCATTAATTCATTTCTTGTTCTCGTTATCTGCTTCGCTTGTATCATCTGAAATAATTTCAATTTCTTTATCTGCGTCTTCTTGTTTTTCTTGTTCTTTAATTTCTTTTAGTTCTTTATTTTCGTGCTTATTTTGAGTATCTTTTTGTACTTCTTCTTTTTGTTTCTTTTCTTTTGAATCTATTCCATTTTCTTCAGAGTCATCGTAATATCCATCATCTAATTTTTCTCCTAATACATCTCTGCGATACTGGTTTTCTCTATAGAGATAAATATTATGAACAATTCTAATAATTGGTCTCATCAATAAGAAAAAGCTGGCAAATATATATAAATAATTCCCAATTTCATCCGCGTCAGTAAATGCTTGTGTCAAGCTTCCAATAAGATACAGGGCTCCTGTAGCCAAGTCATTGCCTAAAGAAATAATTGTATAATAGTTCTGAAAGTATAAGCGGAAATTTCCAACTTTAACAATCATATCTTCGTCTTTACGAGGATTAACATCATGTTTTTTCGTTTCTATTCTTGACATACCACCAGTCCTTTTAACTTTTTCACTATTAAGCTTATCATGTTTCAACTTTTTAGTCTCAGATAAAGTCCTGATAACCCCTGTTATAATAAGGATTTCGCAACTAATAATAAAACAGATATTATAAAATGCAAAAATTAATACTATTATTATTCAGATTTTATTTCAAAAAAAAAGACAGGGAAAATTCCCTGTCTTTTTTAGCAACTTTATAAATAAAGTGAGGATTGGTGTTCACAGCACCAATGTCCTCCAATACCAACTTCCTGTTGTGTGTATAAATACACCTGTATTGTGCTGTAAGTCCACAAACGTGAACTTATCGACTCATCGCATAACATGTATTGTAGCATTTATGTATCTGCAATGCAATCTTTTCGCTACTTAATCTTTTAAGCACTCTAGCCAAGCTTTCTTAATTAATCCATGCCCAGCAACTGTCGGATGCACTCCGTCATCCCCTGTATAATAAGAATATCCATTACTAATTCCAGCTGAATTAAATATCCCATCTAAAGGGATTAAGTCAGTTTGATAATCTCTAGCAACTTTTCGAACGATCTGGATACGAGGATCTAATTCTCTACGCCAATTCATACGGCTTTTGGGATACGGAAGTACAAATGGTTCCATCAAGACTACTCTAGCATCTGTACGTTGGATAAGCGATTTCAATAAAAAACGATAATTTTCCTCAAATTTATCAATTTCTTTTAAATCTATCTTTTCGCTTTTAGTAACTTGATGGCTTGTATCGTTAATACCGATCAATATTGAAACGATGTCTGGATTAATATCTAAACAATCTTTTTCCCAACGATTTTTTAAATCAATTAATCGATTTCCAGATATACCTCTATTATAAAAAGTTAATTTTTTTTGTGGAAGTAATGCTTGTAACTCCGCTGCTACTAAAAGTGGATAGCCTTGGCCTAAATCCGTTTTATTTAATCGATCTCTACCCGCATCAGTGATACTATCTCCAATAAACAAGACTTTGTCATTTTGTTTAATCTTCATTTCTTACCCTCTATTCTTTTAGTAGTAATTACCAATTTTTTTGTTTTTTCGTGTTGTTTTAATGCAACTATCGTTGCTCTATCAATTAAAATACAAAAAGGCACCTCTTCCCCCCCTTAATCTGATAAAATGAAGTTCACTAAAACAAACATTCATCACTTAAGGAGTGAAAAGAGATGCCTAATCTACTTCAGATTATCATGTATTTAGTTAATAAAATCAAGTGGCAAAACAGTTTAATTCAACTTTTAAACGATTATATTACTTGGCTTGAAGATGCGGGTGATCGACCACCTAAAGGGACCGATATCACAAAGCTTGATTACAACAAATTGACCCTTGATGACCCACCGAAAGT